>JAITQP010000034.1 GCA_031288885.1 Prevotellaceae bacterium
TTTTTTCGTACATTTGCCCGTCAAATCAATAAAAATAAAAAAACGCTATGAGCATCAAAGGAACAAAAACCGAACAAAACCTGCTGAAAGCCTTTGCGGGCGAGTCGCAGGCGCGCAACCGCTACACCTTCTTCAGCAAGGCGGCAAAGAAGGAGGGCTACGAGCAAATCTCCGCCATCTTTGCCGAAACGGCGGCTAACGAGGAGGAGCACGCTGAGCTGTTCTTCAAGTATCTGGAGGGCGGCGACGTGGAGATTACGGCTACCTACCCCGCCGGCGTTATCGGCAGCACGCCGCAAAACCTGCTGGCCGCCGCCAACGGCGAGCTGGAGGAGTGGGACGCGCTCTACCCCGAGTTTGCCCGCGTTGCCGAGGCGGAGGGCTTTAAGGATGTTGCCGCAACGTTTAGGCTGGTGGCTACGGTCGAGAAGCACCACGAGGAGCGCTACCGCAAGCTGCTCCAAAATGTTGAGCGCAGCGAGGTGTTCAAAAAGGGCGAAGAAACCGTGTGGAAATGCCGCAACTGCGGGTATGTGCACGAGGGCGCCGCTGCCCCCGACACCTGCCCCGCCTGCAGGCATCCGCAGGCGTACTTTGAGCTGCTGGCAGACAACTTTTAGGCGAAAAAGTTCGCTGCAAAGTATGAAAATCCTCCGGTAAGAGCGTTATCGGGGGATTTTTTTTGCCTGCATAGCGGCGAAATACGCAAAAATGGTGCTATATTTGCACTAAAAAACACGAAAACATGCAACAACCTATACTACGATATACCGCGCTTCTGCTGCTCTTGCTGGGGAGCGCCCGCGCTGCCTCTGCCAACGATAGGTATTTTAGCGAGGTGACGCTCGCCATAGATACCAGCCTGTATACGCTAAGCCAAAATACCATTCTCCGCCAGCGCAAGCACCAGCTCTACTTTGAGTACAGCACCCGCTACGCAACGTGCGAGCTGAGGTTTTACCCAAAGGCGGAGGGCAACATTCGGGAGCTGGCACTGGTGGGCTCTGCCGGATATGAAATGCTCGACTCCCTTGTGTTCATCGAAGATGACTCCTGCTACCGCGCGCGCCTCCGCTTTGTGGATTTGTTCAGCAATACGCACCTGTCCATTTTGCTCAACATCACCACGCAGCAAGGCGAAAGCGAGCCGCCGCGCGCCAAAATCTGGGAGCTGGCGCTCTTTCCCTACACCCAAACGTGGGTAAAGCTTTTTCCGGCGAACGATATTCTGTTCGTAGGCGAGGAAAAAAGCTTTGAGATAGAAACTAACAACGCGGACAACGTTAGGCTGATGAGCGACTGGCAGCACAGCAACGGCATAGACTACCGCATAGTGCTGCGCGAGGGCCGGCTGATGCTGGTGGTGCAGCCGCGCGAGCTGGGCGTCAGAAGCCTCGACATTACGGTGGAAACGCTTGCGCCGTTCTTGAACGAAAGCCGGCAGCTGAGCAACGCCATCCCGCTGCAGTCGCAGCCGTTCACCATCAAGGCGAGCCGCCTCGTGTTCCTGAACATGGACAAAAAGGAGGTAACCTACGACGACGAGGCGCGCTACAAGGGCGTGAGCGTTGTGATAGACAACAACCGCCGCCTGCAGCTCAACCGAACATACCGCATAGAAGATCAGGAGGCCGCCGGCGGGTCGCTCATCGGCGAGCTCTTTACCATTAAGGATTTGGCAAACGACAAGGTGCTGTGCAAGCTCACCGTGTTCAACCTGCACCGCAACACCGAGGGCTACCTCTACATTAAGATGAACGACGCGCCAACGTTCATCACCAACCTCGACATTACGCCCCAGATGCGAATTTCGGCGCTACGCGTGCTGCACGAGGGGAGCGACTGGCAGGCCAGCAACAGGGTAAACCCGGGCGAGCAAGTAGACGTGAGCGTGGAGGGAGAATCGCTGCACAAGGCGCGCTTTACGTGGCAAGACGCCATAGACGTCACCGCCGACACCATTAACCAAACCGAAACGCGCCGCCTCTTCCGCCTGCACATCCCAATGAACATCAACAAGCGGCAGGTGGCGCTGCTCAACAACGGGCAGCCCACCGGCACGGCGCTGGCGGTGGAGGAGTACCAGCACCCGCGCCCCTTTGACTTCATTACGCTCAACTACGGCGACAACGCGCAGGTGCAGGTGAGCAAAGTTACCAACACCATCATTTCGCGCAACGTTATCAAAGATTTTTCGCTATCGTTCGACAAGGAAAACATCGACAGCAAGGCCAAGCTCTACGGCAAGCAGTACTTGGAGATAGACGTGCGGGTTTTGGGCAAAAACGGAAGCATTATTGAGATGCGCACGCTCAAAAACCAGCTGGTGTGCCCCGACGAAACCTCCCCGCGCGGCGCCTACTACAAGGATAAGCATTGCCTGAGCGAAGACATTAACTTCAACAACATTTTGGGCGCCAAAACCAGCGCGCTGGACAACTTTGGCAAGGTGCAGCTCGACATCCGGCAGTCGGCGGACAAGTACTCCGACCCGATTTTTGAAAAGCGCGTGGAGGTTATCTACCAGCCCAAAATGCTGTTTGACATCGACCTTTCGCTGCCGGCGGGTATGCTCATCCAAAATCTGGGCGAAAGCGAGTCGGAAAAGGCCGCCCAAAAGAAGTCGTCGTTCACCGACAACCTTGGCGGTATCAGCATTGCGCTCATTGCGCAGTTCAGCTTTACCGACAGCGAAAAGGCGGGGAAAATGAGGCCGTACCGCTGCGGCGCAGGATTTTTGTTCATCAACACGTTCAACTTTCGCGAGGACGCCAAGCGCGACCTCGCCTTTGTGGCGCTGGGCAGCATCTACCCGCTCAGCTCCCGCCGCATGTTCAACGTCCCCATCCACGTGGGGTTAGGCTACAAGCTGCAGGAAAAAATACCGTTCGTGATGATTAGCCCGGGCATAAGCGTATCGTTTTAGAGATTTTCCTGCGGAAAAGTGTTAAATCAATGTGAAAGAGGTGTACCTCAAGGGGAAGAATAACAAAAATATCCACCGGTTTGCCGATATTTTTTTAGGCGGTGATTTTTTTTTGCCAAGCGGTTTATGATTATTTAACGTGAAACTTCCCGTTTTGGGGCGAAAAAAACGAGCTAAAAAGCATATTAGCTCTTGTAATCCCAAAAAAATGGCTACCTTTGCAGCCCTGATTTTTCCAAAAGTTCATAACTTTTACGAAAAGAAAGCGTAAAACGGGCGAAATAATTACCCGTAAGCGTTTGAAGATTAGATAGATAATTTATAACAAAGCATTTGAGCAAACAATGCCAACAATTCAGCAGTTAGTAAGAAAAGGAAGAACGGAGCTGGTACAAAAAAGTAAATCGCCGGCCTTGAGTTCGTGCCCGCAGCGTCGCGGCGTTTGCGTGCGTGTGTACACCACCACCCCCAAAAAGCCCAACTCGGCGATGCGCAAGGTAGCCCGCGTGCGGCTCACCAACCTCAAAGAGGTAAACGCCTACATCCCGGGCGAGGGGCACAACCTGCAGGAGCACTCCATTGTGCTGGTGCGCGGCGGCCGCGTGAAAGACCTCCCGGGCGTACGCTACCACTTGGTGCGCGGCTCGCTGGATGCTTCGGGCGTAGAGGGTCGCCGGCAAAGCCGGTCGCGCTACGGGGCTAAACGTCCTAAAGCAGGGGCAGCCGCTCCGGCAAAAAAGAAATAAATAATACTTTTGAAAAATGAGAAAAGCAAAGCCCAAAAAACGAATTCTACTTCCCGACCCTAAGTTCGGAGATACGCTGGTGACAAGGTTTGTAAACGACCTCATGAAAACCGGCAAGAAGAGTATCGCCTACGGTATATTTTATGACGCAATAGACAGGATAGGCGAGAAGATGAAAGACGCTGACAAGGCTCCGCTCGACGTGTGGAAAAAAGCGCTGGAAAATATTACCCCATCTATAGAGGTAAAAAGCCGCCGCATTGGGGGCGCCAACTTTCAGGTGCCAACCGAAGTTAGGCCGGAGCGCAAAATTGCGCTTAGCGTAAAGAATATGATTAAGTACTCGCGCGCCCGCAACGGCAAGTCGATGGCGGAAAAGCTGGCCGCCGAAATCTTGGCAGCCTACAACGAGGAGGGGGGAGCATTCAAGCGCAAGGAAGATATGCACAAAATGGCGGAAGCTAACAAGGCATTTGCGCACTATAAATTTTAATCGCGGAAAAGCAGAGAGGTAAAGAGAAAATAGAAAATGGCAAGAGATTTAACATATACGCGGAACATTGGTATCATGGCGCACATTGATGCGGGTAAAACCACAACAAGCGAGCGCATCCTTTTTTATACGGGGAAAACGCATAAAATCGGCGAAGTCCACGAGGGCGCGGCCACCATGGACTGGATGGTGCAGGAGCAGGAGCGAGGCATCACCATTACCTCTGCCGCCACCACCACGTTCTGGAACTACGGTGGAAACACCTACCACATCAACCTGATTGATACCCCGGGGCACGTTGACTTTACGGTCGAGGTGGAGCGCTCGCTCCGCGTGCTCGACGGTACTATCGCAACGTTCTGCGCTGTGGGCGGCGTGGAGCCTCAGTCGGAAACCGTCTGGAGGCAGAGCGAAAAGTACCACGTCCCCAAAATTGCCTACGTCAACAAGATGGACCGCACAGGCGCCGACTTCTTTAACGTAGTAAAGGAAATAAAGGAAAAGCTGGGGGCAAACCCCGTGCCGGTAACGCTACCCATAGGCGCCGAGGATAAATTTCTGGGTATTATTGACTTGGTGGCCAACAAGGCGCTTATTTACAACTCCGAGAGCAAAGACCTCGTAAACTACTCCACTGAGGATATTCCCGCCGACATGGCTGCCGAAGCCGCCGAGTGGCGCGGCAAGCTCATAGAGTCCATTGCGGAGTACAACGATGCGCTGCTCGAAAAATTCTTTGACAACCCCGATTCCATTACCGAAGCCGAAATCATATCTACCATACGCAAGGCCACCATTGGCATGGCCGTTGTGCCGGTAATGTGCGGCGCTTCGTTCAAGAACAAGGGCGTGCAGTACCTGCTGGACGCCGTGGCGCGCTACCTGCCAAGCCCGCTCGACAAGGGCGCGGTGGTGGGAGTTGACCCCTCAAACCTCGACAAAAGCCTTGAGCGCAAGCCCTCCTCATCGGAGCCGTTCTGCGGCTTGGCGTTTAAAATTGCCACCGACCCGTTCGTTGGCCGCCTTGCGTTCGTGCGCGCCTACTCGGGCCGCCTCGACGCCGGCTCATACGTTTTCAACCCCCGCTCGGGAAAGAAAGAGCGCATATCGCGGCTCTACCAAATGCACTCCAACAAGCAAAACCCCATAGAATTTTTAGAGGCAGGCGACATTGGCGCGTGCGTGGGCTTCAAAGACCTCCGCACCGGCGATACCGTGTGCGACGAAAAGAACGCCATCGTTCTGGAGTCTATGACGTTCCCCGATCCGGTGATTGGCTTGGCGGTGGAGCCCAAAACGCAGAAAGATTTGGACAAGCTGGGCATAGCGCTCGGCAAGCTGGCGGAGGAAGACCCCACGTTTACCGTGCGGTCGGACGAGGAAACCGGACAAACCGTTATCAGCGGCATGGGCGAGCTGCACCTCGAAATTATTGTTGACCGCCTCAAGCGCGAGTTTGGCGTGGAAATCAACCAAGGCGCGCCGCAGGTGAACTACAAGGAGGCGCTGCGCGGCACGGTTGAGCACCGCGAGGTGTTCAAAAAGCAAACCGGCGGACGCGGTAAGTTTGCCGATATTATTGTGGAGATTTCTCCGGCGGACGAAGGGCAAACCGGCCTGCAGTTTGTTGATATGGTGAAGGGCGGAAACATTCCGCGCGAGTTTATACCGTCGGTAGAGAAAGGCTTTAAGCTGGCGATGAGCAACGGCGTGCTGGCGGGCTACGAGCTGCCCTCCATGAAGGTAACGCTCAAGGACGGCTCGTTCCACGCGGTGGACTCCGATTCGCTTTCGTTTGAAATATGCGCGCGCGCGGCCTTCCGCCACGCCTGCCCCAAAGCCAATCCGGTTATTATGGAGCCCATCATGTCGCTGGAGGTGGTAACCCCAGAAGAGTACATGGGCGACATTATCGGCGACCTGAACAAGCGCCGCGGGCAAATCCAGAACATGGATTCCAAAGGAAACGCCCGCGTGATAAAGGCCAGCGTTCCGCTGTCGGAGCAGTTTGGCTACGTAACGGTGCTGCGCACGCTCAGCTCCGGCCGCGCAACCTCCACCATGGAGTTTGACCACTACGCCGAAGTACCCGCCTCCCTCGCCAAGGAGATTATCGAAAAGGCGCAGGGCAAGAAGAGGGGCGACAAAGATTTGGATGAGTAAAAATGGTTTTTATCGGACAAGCTACTTAGCAGCAATTTTACTGATTTTGCACTCATGTAAAGCCGCTACAGCCCAAACGGAGCACTACCTTGGTGGAGTTGCCGGAAAAGTAACAGGCCCAATTTACACGCTACAGCACAAGCGCTGGAACGTAACCGCCTCCGGCGGCTGGCTGACGGGATTTAAGGGTGGATACGCTTCTGTACTTGGCGGGTACAGGGTCGTTAGCTTGCTGGAAAATTTTGGATACGGAGACGTAAAGTTGCTTTACGGAAGCGGAATAGGGGTTGACCTTGGGTTAGGGGTATTTGGGCTGGGGTACGTTGCCCCAACCTTAAGGCAAAGGCAGCTGGCAAGAGAGTTGGATTACACCACTCCCTTTGGAGTACACTTCACAGGTAAGGTTTACTTCAACGTTTCACCTAACTGTAGCTATGGTATGCATATTGGCATACCCTTGCTGATGAACCCGACGGAAGAAAGTATTGGCTATGGTGATAATAGCTCTCGTAGTGTAGCGTTATGGAAAGGTTTGCTATATATCTATCAGTTTTCGCTGCAGTATAAGTTTTCGCTCGGTTAGCAAATATTAAGGATGGAAGTAGCCAAGCAAATAGCGCACAGCCTGCTAAAAACAGGCGCGGTCAAGCTAAGTCCGGCAAGCCCCTTTACGTGGGTGTCGGGGTGGCGGTCGCCAATTTACTGCGATAACCGCAGCACGCTGGGCGATGTGCAGGTGCGGGAGCAGATAGCCGAAGCGTTTGTAAATTTAGTACGCTCCAAGTATCCCGACGTTGAAGTAGTTGCGGGAGTTGCCACCGGCGCCATTGCCCACGGAATGCTGGTTGCAGCAAAGCTAAAGTTGCCGTTTGCCTACGTGAGGGCGGAGCGCAAGGAGCACGGCCTGAAAAAGGTAGTGGAAGGCGCAGCGGTAGCGGGCAAAAAAGTGGTGGTGGTAGAAGACCTCGTTTCCACCGGCAAAAGCAGCGCAAGCGCGCTCGTACACCTGAAAGAGGAAAACGCAAATGTGCTTGGCATGGCGGCAATTTTCACGTATGAGTTTGACGAAGCGCGTGAAAAATTTAAGGAGCTGGGCGCCGAGCTAACCACCTTGTCGAGCTACACCGCGCTGGTGGAGCAGGCGCTGGAGGACGGTTACATACAAGTTAGCGACGTAGAGGCGCTGAAAAAATGGCGTAGCGCGCCGGAAAAGTTTTAAAAATGAAGCAAAGTAAGTTCTGTATAATCTAAGAACGGTATTTCATGAGCCAAAAAATTAGAATAAAGTTGAAATCGTACGACCACTCCTTAGTGGACAAGTCGTCGGAGAAAATTGTGAAGACGGTGAAAGCCACCGGCGCAGTGGTGAGCGGGCCTGTACCGCTGCCTACGCAGAAGAAAATCTTCACCGTAAACCGCGCCACCTTTGTCAACAAAAAGTCGCGCGAGCAGTTCCAGCTGAGCACCTACAAGCGCCTGCTGGACATTTACAGCTCAACGCCAAAAACCATCGACGCGCTGATGAAGCTGGAGCTACCCAGCGGTGTTGAAGTGGAAATTAAGGTGTAAAAGAGTAAGTATTTGATAATTAATTATAAAAAATAAACATGGCAGGAATTATAGGAAAAAAAATCGGAATGACCTCCGTTTTCGGCGCCGACGGGAAGAATATACCCTGTACCGTTATCGAAGCCGGCCCATGTGTTGTTACGCAAGTTAAATCCGTTGAAACAGACGGCTATGCAGCCCTGCAGCTTGCCTATGACGATAAAAAGGAAAAGAACACCACAAAAGGGTTGATGGGGCACTTTAAGAAAGCCGGCACTACGCCCAAACGAAAGGTGGTAGAGTTTCCGCCGTTCGCAGGCAAGGAAAGCAAGGAGCTGGCAACGGGCGACACGGTGACCGTTGACCTGTTTGAGGAAAACAACTGGGTGGACGTAGTGGGCGTTTCAAAGGGCAAAGGCTTTCAGGGCGTTGTTAGGCGGCACGGCTTTGCCGGCGTAGGCGGCCAGACGCACGGCCAGCACAACCGGCTTCGCGCCCCGGGCTCGGCGGGAGCCTCGTCGTACCCCTCGCGCGTGCTCCCGGGACGCAAGCTGGGCGGGCGCATGGGCGGCGACCGCGTAAAGATGCTCAACTTGGTTATTGTGAAGGTAATCCCCGAAAGCAACCTGTTGCTGGTAAAAGGCTCGGTGCCCGGGGCTGTAGGGTCGTACTTACTAATAGAGAATTAATTCATTATGGAGTTATCAGTATATAACATCGAAGGAAAAGAAACGTCGAAGAAAGTTACCTTAGACGATAAGGTATTCGGCATAGCGCCAAACGACCACGCCATCTACCTCGACGTGAAGCAGCTGCTGGCAAACCGCCGTCAGGGTACGCACAAGTCGAAGCACCGCGGCGAGGTGCGCTACAGCACCAAGAAGCTCAAGCGGCAAAAGGGTACCGGCGGCGCCCGCGCGGGCAGCATCAAGTCGCCGCTCTTTGTTGGCGGTGGGCGCGTGTTTGGGCCTATTCCCCGCGACTACAGCCACAAGCTCAACAAAAAGCAAAAGGCGCTGGCGCGCCGCAGCGCGCTGTCGCAAAAGGCGCTTAGCAACAGCATCCGCGTGATTGAAAGCTTCAGCTTTGAGGAGCCAAAGACGAAAGAGTTCCTAAAAATATGGGAAAATCAGCAGCTGAGCGGAAAAAAATTGCTCATCGTGTTGCCTGAATTGAATAAAAACGTATATTTGTCGTCCCGAAATTTACCCAACGCAAAAACAATAATCGCGTCAGACATAAATACTTACGATATTATGAATGCCAACGATTTGCTGTTTTTTGAGGATGCGGTTGACGTAGTTAACCGCCTGCTGGGGGCGGAAGCCGACGAGCAGGCAGCGGAAAGCACCACAAAAGCGGTTGAAAATCAACCTGTAAGCAGCGAGGCGCAGCAGTAGCCGACGGAAATCAGCGAGGTAAACAACGAAACCAAACAACAACGAACAAGAGTAATGAGCACACAAATAATTAAGCCACTTATAACCGAAAAAATGACGGCTCAGGGCGATAAGCTGAACCGGTACGGTTTTATTGTTGAGCCAACGGCCAACAAGTTGGAAATCAAGCAAGCGGTAGAGGCAATGTATGGCGTTAAGGTGGAAAATGTTAACACCATGAACTACCGCGGCAAAAACAAAAGCCGCTACACCAAGACGGGCGTGCTGTCCGGACGGACGGTGCACCGCAAAAAAGCTATCGTAACGCTTGCCAAAGGAGAACAAATTGATTTTTACAGTAACATCTAAAGAACATGGCGCTCAGAAAATTTAGACCCGTAACGCCGGGTACACGACATAAGGTTATTTCCTCGTTTGAGGAGATTACCACCTCCACCCCCGAAAAATCGCTGCTGGCTCCCCTCAAGAGCTCCGGCGGGCGAAACAACCAAGGGCGCATGACCATGCGCTACATGGGCGGCGGGCACAAGCGTATGTATCGCATCATCGACTTCAAGCGCGATAAAGACAGCTACGCCGCTACCGTAAAAACCATAGAGTACGACCCCAACCGCAACGCCCGCATTGCGCTGGTAGCCTACGCCGACGGCGAAAAGCGCTACATCATTGCGCCGCTGGGCTTAAAGGTGGGGCAGCAGATACAGTCGGGCAAAGGCATTGCCCCCGAAATTGGGAACACGCTCTTCCTCTCCGACATCCCCTTAGGTACAATTGTGCACAACATTGAGCTCACGCCCGGGCAGGGCGCCGCCATGGCGCGCAGCGCCGGCTCGTCGGCGCAGCTGCTGGCGCGCGAGGGTACGCACGCGGTGCTCAAGCTGCCCTCGGGCGAAACGCGCATGGTGCCGGTTGCCTGCCGCGCCACCATCGGCTCGGTCTCCAACCCCGACGCGCAAAACGAATCGCACGGTAAGGCAGGGCGCAAGCGCTGGCTGGGGCGTCGCCCCCGCAACCGCGGCGTGGTGATGAACCCCGTTGACCACCCCATGGGCGGCGGCGAAGGAAAGAGCTCCGGCGGACATCCCCGCTCGCGCAAGGGCCTGCTGGCAAAGGGTAAGAAGACCCGTAACCCGAAAAAAACGACCTCGAAGTTTATCATCGAGAGGCGGAAAAAGTAAATTGAAGCGGTAAAGGAATAGTTAAAAATTCATAATACAGATTTATATAATGAGCCGTTCGCTAAAAAAGGGACCGTATATTGAACCTAAGCTGGATAAAAAAGTAGGCGCCATGAACGCCGGAAAAAAGAAGGCTGTTGTAAAAACTTGGGCGCGCGCAAGCATGATACCGCCTGACTTTGTAGGGCATACCATTGCCGTACACAACGGCAACAAATTTATCCCCGTGTACATCACCGAAAACATGGTGGGGCACAAGCTGGGTGAGTTTGCCCCGACCCGCACGTTCAAGGGGCACTCGGGCAACCGCAAGTAGGCGGGAAACGTTCCGGATTAAGCAGAGGTGGTAGCTGCGAAAAGCTGTACAAGCTTCTTTACAAGAAAGCAAGAGCGTAGAAATACGCACAGCAGCTATAAATGCAGGGTTGAGCATTTTCGCCCAAGATTACTACCATGCCACTGTCCGGCAGCAAAAGTGGGCAGAACGGTTAAGCTACGTCGCCCCTTTTGGCGTACTTAATGTGCGTGGAAATCCGCACGCGCTACGCAGCTACACCGAGTTGGAGCTGGGGCTTATAGGGTTCGCACCCCGCTGCCCTTTACGGCAAACGATTACGATGATGTTTTCTCAAACGGCGCACTTACGGCGATGCTGGCAACGTTACAAGTGGTAGCACAATATAAGTTTTAAGAATTTAACAACAAGTATAATTTTTTAACCATAGAAAAAATCCTTTTTATAGCAAAGGTAAGTAATAAATGGGAGCAAGAAAACGATTAAGAGCCGAAGAGCTCAAGGCAGATAAGAAGCAAGTGGCGGGAGCCGTGCTTCGCAATTGCCCCACATCACCCCGCAAGATGAGGCTGGTAGCCGACTTGATACGCGGTGTTGAGGTCAACAAGGCGCTGGGTGTGCTCAAGTACACCAAAAAGCACGCTTCGATAGATTTGGAAAAGCTGCTCAAGTCGGCCATTGCCAACTGGGAAGCCAAAAATGAGGAAGACAAGCGCGACCTTGAGGAGGGTAACGTTTTTATCCAAGAAATTTTTGTTGACGGCGGGCCTATGCTCAAGCGCATTTCTCCGGCGCCGCAGGGACGCGCCTACCGCATCCGCAAGCGCTCCAACCACGTGCACATCGTGCTGGGCAACAAGAATGTACAGGTTGCCAACGAGGCAACTCCCGAAGAGACAAACGAAGCAGAAACCGTAACAGAACAAGTAGCATAAAGAATATGGGACAGAAAATCAATCCAATAAGTAATAGAATAGGCATCATTCGTGGGTGGGATTCTAACTGGTACGGTGGAAGCAAGTATGCAGGCAAGATAGTTGAGGATTCCAAAATTCGCAAGTATCTCAACGAGCGTTTGGCGAAGGCAAGCCTGTCGCGCATAGTGATTGAGCGCACGCTCAAGCTCATAACGGTAACCATCAACACGGCTCGCCCGGGCATCATCATCGGCAAGGGCGGTCAGGAGGTGGACAAGCTCAAGGAGGAGCTCAAAAAGATAACGGGCAAAGACATCCAAATCAACATTTTTGAGGTGAAGCGCCCCGAGCTGGACGCGCTGATTGTTGCCAACAATATTGCCCGTCAGGTGGAGGGTCGCATATCGTACCGCCGCGCCATCAAGACCACCATGGCTTCCACCATGCGGCTGGGCGCAGAGGGCATCAAGGTGCAAATCTCCGGTCGCCTTGGCGGCGCCGAAATGGCGCGCTGCGAAACCATCAAGGAGGGGCGCATCCCCCTGCACACGTTCCGCGCCGATATTGACTACGCGCTGGCAGAGGCGCTGACAAAGGTTGGCCTGCTGGGCGTTAAGGTGTGGATTTGCAACGGCGAGGTTTACGGCAAGCGCGATTTGCTGCCCAACGTTGGCGTAGCGGCCAACCTTGCCGGCGCGCAGTCCGGCGAGCGCTCCGGTCGCGACGAGCGCCCGCACCACCACCGCGGCGAGCGCGGCGGCGGCGGCGAGCGCAGCGAACGCGGCGAGCGCTCCGGTCGCGGCGGCGGCGGCGGCGGACGCGGCGGCAGAGGTGACCGCGAGCGTCGCGGCGACCGCGGAGGACGTGGCGGTGGAAGTTCAAGAAAGTAAACAAAAAAATTAGCGAAGTAAAAGAAAATGTTACAGCCTAAAAAGACGCAATACAGGAGAATGCAGAAGGGGAGGATGAAAGGCATTGCCCAGCGGGGCAACCAGCTTTCGTTCGGCACCTTTGGCATCAAAACGCTGGAGGCTTGCTGGATTACCGGCAAGCAAATAGAAGCCGCTCGTCAGGCCATTGTGCGCCACATGAAGCGCGAGGGGCAAATGTGGATCCGCATATTCCCCGACAAGCCCATCACCAAAAAACCCGCCGAGGTGCGCATGGGTAAAGGTAAGGGCGCGCCGGAGGGCTTTGTTGCGCCGGTTACGCCCGGGCGCATGTTGTTTGAGGTGGAGGGAGTTCCGTTTGAGGTTGCGCAGGAAGCGCTGCGCTTGGGCGCCCAAAAGCTGCCCGTAAGCACCAAGTTTGTGGTGCGCAGGGATTACGTAGCAGAAAAATCAGCATAATTTATAGAGAGACAAATGAAGGCATCGGAAATTAGAGAAATGTCCACCAAAGACCTGCTGGAAAAGGTGGAGCTGGAAAAGAACCAGCAAATAAGAATGCGCCTTAACCACGCCATTTCACCGCTCGAAAACACGAGCAAAATAAAGGAACAACGTAAGGATATTGCGCGTATGCTCACCATCCTTCACGAGCGAAAAATTAACGAAGTAAACAAGTAACGCCACACACACATGGAAGCCATAACAAGAAACCTGAGAAAGGAAAGAATAGGAGTTGTGACCAGCAACAAGATGGATAAATCCATTGTGGTTGCCGTGCAGCGCAAGGTGAAGCACCCCGTTTACGGGAAGTTCGTTAGCCACACCACCAAGTTCGTTGCGCACGACGAAAAGAACGAGTGCAGCGAGGGCGATACCGTCCGCATAATGGAAACGCGCCCGCTGAGCAAGAGCAAGCGTTGGAGATTAGTAGAAATCGTAGAAAAAGTAAAGTAAGCCATGATACAGCAAGAATCGAGATTACAGGTAGCAGACAACAGCGGCGCAAAGGAAGTGCTTTGTATTCGGGTGCTTGGAGGCACCAAAAGGCGGTACGCCTCCCTTGGAGACAAAATTGTGGTGAGCGTAAAAAGCGCCACCGCAGGCGGCGACGCCAAAAAGGGCAGCATATCAAAAGCTGTTGTGGTGCGCACCCACAAGGAAGTTCGCCGCGCAGACGGCTCCTACATTCGCTTTGACGACAACGCCTGCGTGCTTCTCAACGCGCAGGGCGAAATTCGCGGAACGCGCATCTTTGGTCCCGTAGCCCGCGAGCTGCGCGACAACTATATGAAAATTGTATCGCTGGCGCCCGAAGTGATTTAAAAAGGCGGGATAAAAAACTCAAAAAATAACTTGAAATGGGGAAAGTAAAACTTAAAATAAAAAAAGGTGATAACGTTACCGTAATTGCCGGCGATGACAAGGGCAAAAGGGGGCGTGTGCTCGAGGTACTCATAGAAAAAGGTCGCGTCATCGTAGAGGGCGTGAACATGGTATCGAAGCATACCAAGCCAAACGCAAAGCATCCGCAGGGCGGCATCATTAAGCAGGAGGCAGCAATCAACATTTCAAACCTGATGGTCAACGACGCCAACGGAGCCCCCACAAAGGTGGGGCGCCGCGTGGGCGAAAATGGCAAGCTGGTACGTTACGCAAAAACAACCGGAGAGGAAATTAAGTAATGGCAAAAAAAACACAACCACAGGCACAGGTATATGTGGACGCAAAGGGATATACTCCTTTGCTCAAGAAAAAATACAGGGACGAAATTGTGCCCGCCCTTGTAAAGGAATTTGGCTACAAGAACGTCATGCAGGCGCCGCGGCTCGAAAAAATAGTCGTTAATCAGGGCGTGGGCATGGCAACAGCCGATAAAAAGCTGGTGGAAGTCGCGCAAAACGAGCTCTCCTCCATCACGGGGCAAAAGGCGCTCATTACCCGCGCCACCAAAGACATCTCCAACTTTAAGCTGCGCAAGGGGATGCCGATAGGCGTAAAGGTAACCCTGCGCAACAACCGGATGTACGAGTTCTTGGAGCGGCTCATTTGCATTGCGCTACCCCGTATCCGCGACTTTAGCGGTATTAGCGACAAGCTGGACGGGCGCGGAAACTACAACCTCGGCGTGAAAGAGCAAATCATTTTTCCGGAAATTGATATTGAGAAGGTAACAAAAATCATGGGCTTGGAAATGACCTTTGTTACCTCCACCGAAAGGGACGAAGAAGCGTACGCCCTGCTTCGCCACTTTGGGCTTCCATTTAAAAACGCAAAAAAACAACAGTAATAGCACCATGGCAAAAGAATGTATGAAAGCGCGCGAGGTAAAGCGCGCAAAGTTGGTGGCAAAGTATGCCGAAAAGCGCAAAGCGCTCAAGGAAGCCGGCGACTACGTAGCGCTGGCAAAGCTGCCCAAGAACTCCAGCCCCGTACGCCTCCATAACCGCTGCTCGCTTACGGGACGACCCAAAGGCTACATGCGCCAGTTTGGGGTTAGCCGCATCACCTTTAGGGAAATGGCAAGTCAGGGGTTAATCCCGGGCGTGAAAAAGGCGAGCTGGTAAACACACAAAAAATGTAAAGCGTATGGAAATAGGAAGTATAGAGAGCATTATAACAATAGTTTTTATTGTTGTGTTCTTAGCTTTAATAAGCTATATCGTTGCAAGCAGCATAAGCGCACAAAAAGTGCCGCGCTTGCCAAAGGTTGAAACAGGGCACATAGTGGGGGCGAACGATATTGAAAGCAACCCTGTTGCCATAGACAAAATCCTGCTGCGCGGCAAAAAGTTTGTTGCCAAAGGCAAGAGGTACGACGCCTCCGGCTACATTCTGGTGCGCGCAGACGGCAACTCCATGAAGCGTAGAGGTATTAACAACGGAGATATTGTTTACGCCCGAAAATTTGACGAGACGTTTGGAAAAGAAAACATCCAGCCCAACGACATCCTGCTGATTTACCTGAACGATGAGCGGTATAAAGGGTATAAGATAAGGGTTTGCAGAGGCTATAACCCGAAGGATAAGAAGGAGCTGGAAACCTACTACTACGATGGCGACGGAAATGAGCGCACATCCTCCAAAAATCACAAGCTGGAGCTTGTGCAGGGCATAGTAAAGTATAAGTATAGCGAGTAATTTTAGTAATAATCAACAACAATTAACTTGGATATCGGGCGCCGAGCTTGAGCGCTGAACTAAAAACCAACAACAATGACTGATCCAATAGCAGATTTTTTAACAAGAATTCGTAACGCCATCAAGGCGGGGCACAAGGTAGTGGAGGTTCCGGCTTCCAACACAAAAAAGGAAATTACCCGTATTCTCCACGAAAAGGGGTACATCCTTAGCTATAAGTTTATGGAGGACGGCGCGCTGTCCGGCAGCATCAAGATAGCGCTCAAGTATCACCCCGAGAGCAAGCGCTCCGCCATTAAGGGGCTGAAGCGCATCAGCACGCCCGGGTTGCGCCGCTACGCCGGCGTGCGCACCATGCCGCGCGTGCTCAACGGGCTGGGTGTTGCCATCATCTCCACCTCCAAAGGGCTGATGACGGACAAGGAGGCGCGCCTGCAAAACATTGGCGGCGAAGTCCTTTGCTATGTATATTAGGAAGTTTGAACAGTAAATTATAACGAAAGTAAATGTCACGAATAGGAAAATTACCTGTAAACCTGCCGCAGGGCGTAACCGTAAAGGTTGACGCCGGCAATGTGGTTGTGGTTAAAGGTCCTCTTGGCGAGCTGAAGCAGGCGGTAGATAAGGATATTTCCGTAGCCGTAGAGGATGGTCAAGTAAAAGTAACGCGCCCCACCGACCAGCCGCGCCACCGCTCCATGCACGGGCTGTACCGCGCGCTCATCAACAACATGGTGGTGGGCGTATCTACGGGCTACACCATTGAGCAGGAGCTCGTGGGCGTGGGCTACAGGGTTGAGGTGAAGGGTCAAATCGTTGAGTTCAACCTTGGCTTTTCGCACGAAATACACATGATGCTGCCCAAGGAGGTTAAGGCCGAGGCGGTGGCGGTGAAGAAAGGTGAAAATCCGCGCCTCACGCTCAAGTCCAGCGACAAGCAGCTGGTGGGTCAGGTGGCCGCAAAAATACGCTCGCTGCGCAAGCCCGAGCCGTATAAGGGTAAAGGTATTAAGTTTGCTGGCGAAGTAATTCGCCGGAAGGCCGGTAAGTCAGCGGCTTCTAAATAAGCAGGAGGTAAAAAGAAATGACACTATCAAAAACAGAAAGGAGACAGCGCATTAAGTACCGCATTCGGAAGATTGTTAACGGCACGGCGGAGCGCCCGCGCATGTCGGTGTACCGCAGCAACGACCAAATCTACGTTCAGCTCATCGACGATACGGCGCTCAACGGTCAGGGGGCAACCCTGCTGGCGGCAAGCTCCGTTGAAAAAGCCGTGCAGGAGCAGGTGAAAGGCAAAACCCGACAGGAGGCCGCTAAGGTGGTGGGGAAAATTGCCGCCGAGCGCTCGCTGGAAAAGGGAATAAAAGAGGTGGTATTTGACCGCAACGGGTTCTTGTACCACGGAAGAGTAAAATGTGTAGCCGATGCCGCCCGTGAAGGCGGACTAAAATTCTAAAAAACGTATGGCAGAAAATTCAAACATAAGAAAAGTTAAAACCACCGACCTTACGCTCGTAGATAAGCTGGTGGCGGTGGAGCGCGTAACAAAGGTAACCAAGGGCGGTCGCCACTTCAGCTTTGCCGCAATTGTGGTGGTGGGCAACGAAAACGGTATCGTGGGCTACGGCCTTGGTAAGGCAAACGAAGTTTCGATAGCCGTAAACAAGGGTATCGAGGACGCCAAGAAAAATTTGGTGAAAGTTCCGGTGCACAAGGGTACTATTCCCCACGAGCAGGTGGCCAAGTTTGGCGGCGCGCGGGTGTACATGCGCCCCGCTGCCCCCGGTACGGGGGTGAAGGCCGGCGGCGCTATGCGCGCAGTGTTTGAGAGCGTGGGCATTCACGACGTGCTGGCAAAGTCAAAAGGCTCGTCCAACCCCCACAACTTGGTGAAGGCTACCGTAAACGCCCTGCTGGAGCTGCGCGACGCCTACACGGTGGCCAACCTGCGCGGAGTATCGGTAAGCAAAGTATTTAACGGATAAAGCAACGGAGGGAAAAAGACAATGGCACTACTTAAAATTACGCAGGTGCGCAGCCAAATAGGCAGCACCAACAAGCAAAAGGCCACGCTCAGGAGCCTGAAGTTGGGCAAAATAAGCCGCAGCACCGAGCGCGAAGAATGTCCGGCGCTGCAGGGAATGGTAAACGCTGTAAGCCATCTGGTGAAGGTGGAAAAGATTTGAGTTTTCAAAATATAAGATTTAGCATCAAGTTACTACTATGGAATTGCATAATTTGACCCCAGCTGTGGGTTCACGAACGAAGGTAAAGCGTATTGGTCGAGGCGAAGGCTCCGGACGGGGAGGCACCTCTACGCGCGGTCTGAACGGAGCAAAATCGCGCTCGGGCTACTCGCACAAGCTGGGCTTTGAGGGCGGACAAATGCCCCTGCAGCGCCGCCTGCCCAAGTTTGGCTTCAAAAATCCGTGCCGCGTGGAGTACAAGGCTATTAACATCTACACCCTGCAGGCGCTTGCCGAAAAAACCGGCCTGAACGCCATTGGCGTTGATACGCTGATAGGCGCAGGCTTAGCCTCAAAGCACGATTTGATAAAAATACTGGGGCAGGGCGAGCTGAAGGCCACGCTGGAGGTTACCGCCCACGCGTTCTCCAAGTCGGCGGTGGCCGCCATTGAGGCAAAAGAGGGCAAGGTCATTAAACTTTGAAAGGGAAACAGAAAAAACTGCATAGAACTTAAATTAAAATGAAAAAGTTTATCGATACGCTAAAGAACATTTTTAAGATAGAAGATCTTAGAAAACGAATTCTTTACACTTTGGGCTTGATACTTGTGTACAGGTTGGGTTGCTATGTGGTTATTCCGGGTATTGACCCCTCGCAGCTGGCAGCGCTAAAGAGCCAAGTCAGCGGAGGGCTGTTAGGGTTGCTCGACATGTTTTCGGGGGGTGCGTTTGGCAACGCCGCCATTTTTGGTCTGGGGGTAATGCCCTACATCTCCGCCTCCATTGTGGTGCAGCTCATGGGTATGATGGTGCCCTACTTTCAGCGCCTGCAGCGCGAGGGCGAAAGCGGCCGCCGCAAAATCAACCAGATAACGCGCTACCTGACCATCCTTATTTTGTGCTTTCAGGGGCCGGCCTACCTGACCAACCTGCACGTGCAGCTGCCGGCAGCGGCGTTCCTGATAAAGGGCGTTTACTTTACCATTTTTGCTACCTTTGTGCTCATGGCGGGCACCATGTTCGTCATGTGGCTGGGCGAGCGCATCACCGACAAGGGCTTGGGCAACGGCATTTCGATTATCATCATGGTGGGTATTATTGCAGACCTGCCCTCTGCGCTGGCCACCGAGTGGGGCTCGCGCGTTTCGCAGCAGGCCGGCGGGCTGATAATGCTGGTGGTGGAGCTGGTCATCCTATTTTTAATATTTGTTGCCACCATTGCGCTGGTGCAGGGCGTGCGGAAAATACCCGTGCAGTACGCCAAGCGCATCATAGGCAACAAGCAGTACGGCGGCGTTCGCCAGTACATACCGCTCAAGATAAATGCGGCGGGCGTGATGCCCATCATTTTCGCGCAGGCGTTTATGTTCTTCCCCATCATCTTTGCCAAGTTTGAGGCCACCTCCTCCATTGCGGTAGCGCTCACCAACTCCACGGGATTTTGGTACAACCTGATATTTGGCCTGCTGGTGGTTGGCTTTACGTACGCCTACACGGCGATAACGGTTAACCCCACCAACATGGCGGAGGACATGAAAAAGAACGGCGGCTTTATCCCGGGCGTCAAGCCGGGGAAAAAAACGGCAGAGTACATCGACAGCGTAATGTCGCGCATCACGCTTCCCGGGTCTATCTTTTTAGCGTTTGTGGCCATCCTGCCGGCGTTTGCCTCGCTGCTGGACATCAGCAACCTGTTTGCGCGATTTTTTGGAGGAACGTCGCTGCTCATTCTGGTGGGCGTGATACTGGATACGCTGCAGCAAATTGAGAGCCACCTCCTTTCCCGCCACTACGACGGCCTTATGAAGACCGGACGCCTGAAGGGCAGGAGCGGAATGTAGAAGAAAAAATGGGATTAGTCAAAACAGACGAGGAGATAGCGCTACTTCGCGAAAACAACCAGCTGGTGTCGCGCACGCTGGCGGAGGTGGCAAAGCACATTGCCCCGGGTGTTACAGGGCTGAAGCTGGACAAAATTGCGGAGCAGTTTATCCGCGACCACGGCGCGGTGCCCGGGTTCTTAGGCTACAACGGATTTCCCAACACGCTGTGCATCTCCATCAACGACGTGGTGATACACGGCGTCCCCAGCGCCTACGAGCTGCGCGACGGCGATATCGTATCGGTTGACTGCGGCACGCGCATGAAAGGCTACGTAGGCGACTCGGCGTACACCTTTGCGGTGGGCAGCGTTAGCGAAAGCGTTATGCGGCTGCTCCGCGCCACCAAGGAAAGCCTGAAGCTGGGCGTGGCGCAGGCGGTGGAGGGCAAGCGCGTGGGCGACATCTCATCTGCCGTGCAGCGCTACGTGGAGAGCTTAGGCTACTCGGTGGTGCGCGAAATGGTGGGGCACGGCATAGGAACGCGGATACACGAAAAACCGGACGTGCCCAACTTTGGGCGGTGCGGCTCCGGAAAAAAGCTCATAAAGGGCATGACCATCTGCGTGGAGCCCATGATAAACATGGGCAAGCGCGACATCGTTCAGGAAAAAGACGGCTGGACTATCCGCACCAAAGACCGCAAGGCGTCGGCGCATTTTGAGTATGCGGTGGCCGTTGGCAAGGAGCAGCCGGACGTGCTGACGACCTTTGAGTACGTAGAGGAAGTTTTGAAACAAAAAGGAAATATGATATAATGGCAAAGCAAACCGCCATAGAAAGAGATGGAACCATTGTAGAGGCGCTCTCCAACGCTATGTTTCGCGTAGAGCTGGACAACGGCCACGTGATAACGGCGCACATTTCGGGAAAAATGCGCATGCACTACATAAAAATCCTGCCCGGCGACAAGGTGCGCGTGGAAATGACGCCCTACGACCTGTCCAAGGGAAGAATATCGTTTCGGTACAAGTAGCGTAATTATTTGATTTGTTGAATTTTTTGAACTATAAAAAATGAAAGTAAGAGCATCCATCAAGAAGCGTAGCGAGGATTGCAAAATTGTAAAGCGCAAAGGTCGCCTGTACGTTATTTGCAAAAAAACACCAAAATTCAAAATGCGTCAGGGATAACTAAACAGTAAACACAATAATATCATCTAATATGGCACGTATTTCAGGTATTGATTTACCGAAAAACAAGCGGGGCGAAATAGGGCTTACCTACATCTTTGGCATTGGCCGCAGCACCTCGCGCAAAATTCTAACCACCGCCGGCGTTGACTACGACGTGAAAGTGAAAGACTGGACGGATGCTCAGGAAACCGCTATTCGTAACGCCATCCAGCAGGGCGGCTACAAGCTCGAGGGCGAGCTGCGCACCATGGTGCAGATGAGCATTAAGCGCCTCATGGATATTGGTTGCTATCGCGGCATACGCCACCGCTTGGGGCTCCCCGTGCGCGGCCAGAGCACCAAGAACAACGCCCGCACGCGAAAAGGCAAGAAAAAAACGGTGGCAAACAAGAAAAAAGCAACAAAGTAGGCAGCAGCTAATCCTTGAATTTTGAAATTTTTAAGCAATGGCAAAAAAAGCAGGAACGACAAAAAAGAAAATTGTGAAGGTGGAGGCCGTAGGCGAAGCCCACATCACCTCTACGTTCAATAACATTATCATCACGCTGACCAACGCCGATGGGCAAACCATCAGCTGGTCGTCGGCAGGCAAAATGGGTTTTCGCGGCTCGAAAAAGAACACGCCGTACGCCGCCCAAACAGCCGCCAACGACTGCGCTAAGGTAGCGTTCGACTTGGGGCTGCGAAAGGTGAAAGCCTACGTTAAAGGCCCGGGGGCGGGGCGCGAATCGGCCATGCGAACCATCCATTCCTCCGGCATTGAGGTGACCGAAATTGTAGATGTTACGCCAATTCCTCACAACGGCTGCCGCCCAAAAGGGCGCAGAAGAGTTTAATAATAGTGGACAAGAAAGTAATTTTAGACAACAATGGCAAGATACACAGGACCAACAACCAAGATTGCACGTAAGTTTGGCTCGCCCATTTACGGCGCGGATAAGGCGTACGAAAAAAAGAACTATCCTCCCGGGCAGCACGGCTTGGCAAAAAAGCGTAAAAAAGTGTCGGAGTACGGCATTCAGCTCACCGAAAAGCAAAAGCTCAAGTATACCTACGGATTGCTGGAGCGCCAGTTCCGCAACCTGTTTGAGAAGGCGTCGCGCATGAAAGGCCGCAAGGGCGACAACCTGCTCCAGCTGCTCGAAAGCCGTCTGGACAACGTAGTGTTTAGGCTCGGCATAGCGCCCAGCCGCGCGGCCGCGCGACAGCTCGTGGGGCACCGGCACATTGTGCTCAACGGCAAGGTGTGCAACATCCCCTCCGTTATCCTGAAGGAGGGCGATACGGTAGGCGTGCGCGAAAAGTCAAAAAGCCTCGAAGTCATTCAGGAAACCTGCGGAGGCGCGCGCCAGAGCCGATTTTCGTGGATGGAGTGGGATAGCCATACGTTGAGCGGAAAATTCCTCAACCGACCGGAGCGCTCCGACATTCCGGAACCTGTAAACGAGCAGCTCATAGTGGAGTTATACTCTAAGTAGCAAATTTTTAAAAGCTAACCCCCCGTGCATGTATGGGGATTAACGAAAACAAAAGTATTATGGCAATTTTAGCATTTCAAAAGCCCGATAAGGTAATAATGCTCGAATCGAACGCAACGTTTGGTAAGTTCGAGTTCCGTCCGCTGGAGCCCGGGTACGGCATGACAGTGGGCAACGCCCTGCGCCGAGTCCTGCTCTCGTCGCTGGAAGGGTACGCGATAACGTCGGTAAAAATTCACGGGGTTGACCATGAGTTCGCCTCCATCCCGGGCGTGCTTGAGGATATGGTCGAAATCATCCTTAACCTGAAGCAGGTGAGGCTGAAAAAAGTGGCAGAGGGTATCGATTCCGAAAAGTTTAAAATAAATATTTCGGGGCAAACGCAGCTCAAAGCGGAGCAGTTCTCGGCCAGCATGACCGCCTTTAAGGTGCTCAACCCGGAGCTGGTTATCTGCAACATGGAGCCAAACGTGAAGCTGCAAATGGATTTCACCATCAGCAAGGGGCGCGGATACGTTCCGGCGGACGAAAACAAGGTGGAAAACTCGGAAATTGGGCTTATTGCCATTGACTCCATTTACACGCCGATAAAAAACGTGAAGTATGCGGTGGAAAACTACCGCGTGGAGCAAAAAACCGACTACGAAAAGCTCACGCTGGAGGTCACCACCGACGGCTCCGTACACCCCAAGGAGGCCCTTAAGGAGGCCGCCAAAATCTTGATACACCACTTTGCCCTCTTCTCGGACGAAAAAATCACCATCGACACCGAAGAGGAAAAGTTCACCAACGACGATTTTGACGAGGAAATGCTGCGCATGCGCCAGCTCCTCAAAACCAAGCTCACCGACCTCGACCTGTCGGTGCGCGCGCTCAACTGCCTCAAAACCGCCGAGGTGGAAACGCTGGGCGAGCTGGTGAAGTTTCAGCGCAACGACCTGCTGAAGTTCCGTAACTTTGGCAAAAAATCGCTCACCGAGCTGGACGAAAAGCTTACCCAGCTCAACCTGAACTTCGGTTTGGACATTACAAAGTATAAACTTGACAAGGAATAAGGAGAAAAATGAGACACGGAAAAAAAATAAATCACTTAGGCGTAAAATCGGGGCACCGCAAGTCGATGCTGGCAAACCTTGCCAACTCCCTCATCCTGCACAAGCGCATTGAAACTACGCTGGCTAAGGCAAAGGAGCTGAGAGTTTACGTGGAGCCGATTATTACCAAAAGCAAGAACGACACAACGCACTCGCGCCGTACGGTGTTTTCGTACCTCAAGAACAAGTACGCCGTGAAGGAGCTTTTTGGCGGCGTTGCCGAAAGGGTAGGGCAGCGCGCCGGCGGGTATACGCGCATTCTGAAAATCGGCTTCCGGCACGGCGACGCCGCCGAAATGGCGATGATAGAGCTGGTGGACTTTAACGAAACCTACAACGTAACGTCCGCAAAGTCGACGGCTAAGAAGTCAACGCGCCGTGGCTCAAAGAAAGCGGCCGCTGCGTCCGGTGCGCCGGC
>JAITQP010000312.1 GCA_031288885.1 Prevotellaceae bacterium
AAGGGCTGGGTGCGCACCAAGCGCGGCAACAAAAACGTGGCGTTTGTAGCCCTCAACGATGGCTCTACCATCAACAACATTCAGCTGGTATTTGACCTGCAGCATTTTTCGGAGGAGCGGCTCAGGGGCGTCAGCACGGGCGCCTGCCTGCGCGCCACGGGCACGCTGGTGGCCTCGCAGGGCAGCGGGCAGCGCGTGGAAATTCAGGTTGCCGACGTGGAGCTGTACGGCGGCGCCGACCCCGACGCGTACCCGCTGCAAAAAAAAGGGCACACGCTCGAGTTCCTGCGCGAAATAGCCCACCTGCGCCCGCGCACCAACACCTTTGGCGCGGTGCTGCGCATACGCCACGCCATGGCGTACGCCATCCACAAGTATTTTAACGATAGGGGATTTGTGTACCTCCACACGCCCATTGTAACCGCCTCCGACGCGGAGGGCGCAGGCGCCATGTTCAGGGTGACCACGCTCGACGCCAAAAATCCGCCGCTCACCGAGGCGGGAGAAGTCAGCTTTGCGGAGGATTTTTTTGGCCGCGAAACGAGCCTCACCGTTTCGGGGCAGCTGGAGGGCGAGCTGGGCGCAATGGCGCTGGGCGAGGTGTACACCTTTGGCCCCACCTTTCGCGCCGAAAACTCCAACACCCCGCGCCACCTCGCCGAATTCTGGATGGTGGAGCCGGAAATGGCGTTCTACGAAATTAAGGAGAACATGGACTTGGCGGAGGACTTCATCAAGTCGCTGGTGCGCTACGCGCTGAAGCGCTGCGCGGACGACCTGAAGTTCCTGAACGATATGTACGACAAGGAGCTCCTTGAGCGGCTGCAAAACGTTTGCAGCACCGACTTTGTCCGCTTGGACTACGGCGAGGG
This sequence comes from Prevotellaceae bacterium, assembly GCA_031288885.1. Taxonomy (GTDB): domain Bacteria; phylum Bacteroidota; class Bacteroidia; order Bacteroidales; family UBA932; genus JAITMY01. Next base: position 873 of record JAITQP010000312.1, read on the forward strand.
CGTGAAAATTTTGGAGCAGAGCGGGCAAAAGTTCGAGTTTCCGGTGCGCTGGGGCGTTGACCTGCAAAGCGAGCACGAGCGCTATCTGGTCGAAAAGCACTTCGGGCGACCGGTCATCCTGACCAATTATCCCAAGGACATTAAGGCATTTTACATGAAGCAAAACGGCGACGGTAAAACCGTGCGCGCCATGGACGTGCTCTTCCCCAAAATTGGCGAAATTATTGGCGGCTCGCAGCGCGAGGAGAGCCTCGAGAGGCTACAGGCGCGCATCGGCGAGCTGGGCATGGACGCCAAAGCGCTGTGGTGGTACCTCGACACGCGCCGCTTTGGCACGGCGCCGCACAGCGGATTTGGCTTGGGCTTTGAGCGGCTGCTGCTGTTCGTTACCGGCATGGGCAACATTCGCGACGTAATCCCGTTCCCCAGAACGCCCAAAAATGCAGAGTTCTGACGAAATTTGTAACCCCATTTAGCCCCTGACTGAAAGTGGTGCAAAAGCAAACGCTCATCCAGAAGCAGCTTCAGCGGCTTTCGCCGCTGCAAATTCAGCAAATAAAGCTGCTGGAGCTCTCCGTTGCTGACCTCGACCGGCGGGTGAACGAGGAGCTGGAGAGCAACCCTATGCTGGAGGAAGTCAAAGGCGACGATTTGCCGGACGGGGAGCCCGCCGCAAAAATTCCCACCGCCGCCGAGGAGGACATCCCCGCCTACCGGCTGCGCGAAAACAACCGCTCGCGCGAAGGCCACGATTTTCAGCTGGTAGGCCAAAACCGCCTTGGGTTTTACGAAATCATGCTCTCCCAGCTGTCGCTGCGCCCCATCGACGAGCGCCAGCGCGCCGCCGCAACCTTCCTCATCGGCAGCATGGACGGCGACGGCTACCTGCGCCGCCCGCTCAGCGAAGTAGCCGACGATATGGCGTTCACCGAAAATCAGGCCGTGAGCGCGCAGGAGCTGGAGGCGCTGCTGCGCATGATACAGGATTTTGAGCCGGCCGGCGTGGGCGCGCGCAACCTGCAGGAGTGCCTGCTGCTTCAGCTCAGCGCCAAGGAGGCGCAGAGCAAGAGCGTGCAGCTGGCAAAAACCATCCTTCAGCGCGCGTTTGACGACTTCTCGAGCAAGAACTACGAAAAAATTTGCGACGAGCTCAACATCTCGAGCCGCGAGCTGAAGGCCGCCGCTGCCGAAATCACCAAGCTCAACCCGCGCCCGGGCGCCGGACTGGGGGAGGAGGTGGCGGACGCCGCCCCCACCATCATCCCCGATTTTGTGGTGGAGTACAAAGACGGAGAGCTGCAGCAGAGCCTCACGGCGCGCCACACGCCGCAGCTGCGCGTAAGTCCGGAGTACATCGCATTCCTCCAGCGCAACCTGCGCAACAAGGAGGCCTCGAGCTTTGTCCGCAAAAAAATTGAGGACGCTCACTGGTTTATCGACGCCATCCAGCGCAGGTACATCACGCTGACCATTGTGATGAACGACATTGTTCAAAAGCAGCGGGAATTTTTTGCCACCGGCGACGAAGCCAAGCTGCACCCTATGGTTATGCGCTCCGTAGCGCGCGACACGGGCTACGACCTGTCCACCATCTCGCGCGTGGTGAGCAACAAGCACGTGCAGACAAATTTTGGCATATACCCGCTCAAGTTTTTCTTTTCGGAATCCCTTAAGACCGACAGCGGCGGGGAGGTTTCAAACCGCAAGCTGAAAATTATCATAAAAAAGATGGTTGACGAGGAGGATAAGCGCTACCCGCTGAGCGACAAGGAAATTTCCGCAGCCCTCAAGAAGCAGGGCTACCTCATTGCCCGCCGCACCGTGGCGAAGTACCGCGA
>JAITQP010000015.1 GCA_031288885.1 Prevotellaceae bacterium
GGCATGTTGGGGAGCGAAATCGTTCCGTTTCCCGAAACCCAAGCGTCAATTTGGTATGTTTGCATAGCATTAAATTTTTTTAGTTGTACATAACCAAAGCAAAGGTAGCGTTTTTTTTCAAAAGCGCAAACGTGTAAACAGCATGTCAAAGAGCGTCATACATACGTCTCTCGGGGGAGATGTTTCTCTCCTGCAATGCCCACTGCTCTACTTAAACATTCCCGCATATCCAACGCCCAGCGAAATCACCGGCTCGTTGTTGTAGGGTGCAACCAGCTTGCCAAAGCTGTACTCTGCCTTAAGCACCACCTCCTTTAGCGGGAAGTAGTTGAGCCCCGCGCTGATGATGGTTCGTGCGCACCACGTTTTATCGGTAATGCCTTTGGCGGTTTTGAGCATCGTATCGTAGTATCCGTAGTGCCCGTACACGTACAGCTTATCGCCCGTGTAGCGGGGCGCGCCAAAGAGCGACAGCACGTCGTAACCGGCCTCCACGTATGCGCCCAGCGCGTCGGAGGCAACCTCCGTGCGCGCCGACGGGCTCGCCGACGGCAGCCGCTTGTTGACCATCGAAATGTCGTACGAGCCGCCCAGATGCCCGTACACCGCGTTGACGCGGGCCAGCACGTTGTGGGCGTTGTACACCGCGTCGAGCGAGCCAATGTTCACAATTCCCTTTACGTTGCGGCTTTCGTAGCGTTCGGCTTTCAGGCTATTTGCCGCGCTGTAGCCGTAGTAGGCGCTCAGCCCCCACCGCAAGCCTTTTACGGCGTAGTTGTCGAGGCGAAACGCGCCGGCGTAGGCCGAGGCTATCTTAAACTCGTAGGGAGAGGTCGCGCCGCCCGAAACCCAGCCAGCGTTGCTGAAGCGTTCAGCATCCAGTCCGGCAATGAATTGCGCCTCGTAGCGCCACGCGCCCGCCTGCCCCCACACGCTAACGCCCGTTTCGTGCCACGTGCAGGGCAGCAGGCTCGTTTCCTCCTCAGGGCGAAGCACCGTAAAGAACTCCGTTGGCATGTGGTGCTGGTTGGTAACCCCAATGGGGACAATAATATGCCCCATGCGCAGGTTGACGTATGGGCTAAAATGCTTTTCTATCCAAAACTGCTCTATGGCAACCTCTCCGCCTTTCTCTATTTCGGTTTCGTACTCGCCCGCCTCGGAGTTCTCTATTTCGTAGGTTGCGCCGCCACCGCCGTGCTCGTACTCGAACTCCGCCGACATCTTCCATCCGCGACCAAAATCGTAGCTCATGTAGAGCACCACGTGGGGCAGGTCAAAGCGTCCGTGCGAAGCGTTGGCGTGGCTTTGGGGGTAGTAGTAGCGGGCAGCGTTGTCGCTGTAAAACATGCGCTGCATCACCGCCTCGCCATATCCGCCCACCTGAAAGCGCGGAGGCTGAACGGCTACAGGGGTATCTCTCGCCGCTGCGGTATCTCTCGCTTCTGCCTGCGCATGAGCGGTAAAGGAGCACCACGCGCTGCAAAAAAGAAGAAGACATCCCACTCTACGACGAAGCCGCACAGAGCAAATGAACGTTTGAGCAATATTAACTAACACAGGCATGATATTTTGTGTCCTCCTTTAAATTTTCAATTTTTCAACCGCACAAAGGTATGCGGTCTTTGCCGACTGCACAATCCTAATATATTGGTATATTAGCTGACTTCGGCAGCCGTTTTATACCAACTTATGATGATAACACCGCTTTTGGGTCTTTTTCAAGGAATGTGACGCCATGCAGCGTTTTTGCAAATGGCTTTTTGACGCACGTTTCATTGCTTCCAAAATTAATTTTGCACAAATTTACACATAAAGCAGCTGTTTAAGTATCGAAAATTTTCGATGTAATGCTTTGATATCATACTAATTACAATACGTGCTAAGTGCCAACTTACCAAGTGGTAAGTTACCAATTGGTAAGTTGAAAAAATATATATTGCTATATATCAATCAAATATATTTTTCAGTATGAAAAAATTGGGTTGTTTTTGTTGTGGTTTTGGTATGAAATTTAGAAAATACGCACGGAATGTGGCGTTGTACCTACGTTTTTGTAGGTGTTTTTTTGCGCACGCTTCATCGCTTCCCAAAATTAATTTTGCACAAATTCACCAATATAGCGTTTTTTTAGGTATCGAAAATTTTGCACGTAATAGTTTTATATTCAATCAATTAAAACAACCACCATATGCCAACTTACCGATTGGTAACTTACCATTTGGTAAGTTGAAAAAAAATATATACCTTTGTATCAACTAAAAACCATTTTGATCATGAAAAAAGAAGAGATAAATCCCTTTTATTTTGGTCGCATGGTGCGCGACGATTCGTTTACCGATAGAAAAACAGACATGCAGCGGCTCATGTCCAACTTTCGCAACGGCATCAACACGCTGCTGCTCTCCCCGCGCCGCTGGGGCAAGTCGTCGCTGGTGAAAAAGGCGGGCGACAAGCTGAAGGAGGAGGGCATACGGGTTGCGTATATCGACGTTTTTTCGCTGCGGAGCGAAATGGATTTCTACACCACCTACACGAAAGAAGTCCTTTCTGCCGCCTCGTCCAAGTGGGAGGAGTGGCTGCGCATGCTGAAGCAGTTTTTGGAGCAAATCACCCCAAAAGTTTCCATGAGCGTAGGCGGCTCCGACGATTTGTCGCTCGGGTTTGACTGGGAAAGCCTCCAAAAAAACGCCGACGAAATCCTGAACTTACCCAACAAAATAGCCGAAGCCAAAGGGTTTAGAATGGTGGTGTGCATAGACGAATTTCAAAATATTGCCACCTTCGACAACTCTCTTGCCCTTCAAAAGCGCCTGCGCAGCGCGTGGCAAAAGCACGAAAAAGCGTGCTACTGCCTCTACGGCAGCAAATTTCACATGATGCAGGAGCTGTTTGAGCGGCAGTCAATGCCGTTTTACCGCTTTGGCGACCTGATACACTTGGACAAAATAGCGGAAAAGGACTGGTGTCGCTTTATCAAAGACAGGTTTAGGAAAACGGACAAAAGCATCAGCAGCGAGCTGGCAAGGCGCATTGTTACCACTGTGGACAGGCACTCCTACTACGTGCAGCAGCTCGCGCACCTGACGTGGGCAAACACCAAAAAAACCGTCACCGAAGCCATTTTTAGCAAGGCGCTGGACGACATGGTGAGCCAAAATGCCCTGCTCTACCAGCGCGACACGGAAAGCATGAACGCTACGCAGCTAAACTTGCTCAAGGCGGTGGCGTCCGGCGAAAGAACAAACCTCAGCAGCCGTAGAATTATAAGCGCCTACCAGCTGGGCACCTCGGCAAACGTTGTAAAAGTAAAACGAAACCTGCTGAACAACGAAATTATTGATGTGAAAAATAAGGAGGTGTACTTTATTGACCCTGTGTATGAGCTGTGGTTTAAGCGGGAGATTTTAAGGCAGTAGCCGCCTCCTTACTTCACCGTTGTACAACCAATCGTTTTTATGCTTACCTTTGCGGTATCATGCTACAAATTGTAAAACATATCATCACGCTTTCCCTCTGCCTGCTGATTACGGGCGGGGCGGTAGGCGTGCGCGTTTACGTTTCGGCATGTACGCATAGCGGCGAGGTGCAGCTGGCGATGAGCAAAATCCACCGCACCTGCTGTAGCCATGACGACGACGCACCCGAAGAGCAATCGCACGAAAGCGGCTACTTTGTAGCCCACGAGGACGAGTGCTGCACCACGTCGTCGCTCTCCATCAGCGTGAGCCACTTTAAGGTTTCGCAGGCAAGCAAGCTGAGCGTTGACCTGCCGTTTGTTACTATCCCCAACCTGCTGCACGTTGCCGACGGCGGCAGCGGCAGCCTCGCGCCCGCCGCAGCCCGCCTGCCGCGAATAGCCGACGTTGCCTCCACGCCCGTCATCTACCTGCACGGGCAGCTGAGGTTATGATGCGTGATGTTAAGAATGGTGGCTTGCCGCATAGGTAAGCCGGTTTTTGTACATTACGATTAATCATATTTCAGCAAAAAAAATCATGAAAAAAGTATTTTTACTGCTTGCCCTTTCGCTCAGCGTAGGCGCAAGCGCCGCCAGCGTCCACGGAGTGGCGCGTGGCGTTGACAACAGCGGCGCCGAGGAGCCTCTGGCAGGCGCAAATGTTTACTGGCTGGGCGCAACGAGCGGCGTCCTCACGGACAGCAACGGAGTGTTCACCATTGCCCGCACCGGCAACAGCCGCCGCTTGGTGGTTGCATTTTTTGGCTACCGGAGCGACACCATCGCCGTTGACGCTTCTGCGGCGCACGTAGAGGTGAGGCTGCGGGTCAGCGGCTACGACCTCGACGAGGTGGAGGTGCACGGACGGCAAAAGGGCACGTCCATTTCCCGAGTTAACACGATTAGCACAGAGATGATATCGTCAGCGGGGCTAAAGAAGCTGGCGTGCTGCAACCTCGCCGAAAGCTTTGAAAACAGCGCAACGGTTACCGTTGGGTTTAGCGACGCGGTGTCGGGGACAAAGCAAATCCGCATGCTGGGCTTGGCGGGCGTCTATACGCAGATGCTGGACGAAAGTCGCCCCGTTATGCGCGGGCTCTCCGCCACCTACGGGCTGAGCTACACGTCCGGCTCGTGGCTGGAGGGCATTCAGATTTCCAAGGGAACAGCCTCCGTGGTCAGCGGCTACGACGCCATAACGGGGCAAATAAACGTGGAGCACCGCAAGCCCACCAGCCCCGACCGGCTGTTTGTCAACGCCTACCTCAACAGCGACTACCGCGGCGAGCTGAACGCAGCGTGGGCTTCGCAGCCTGCGCCGGCGCTCTACAACATGCTCCTGCTGCACGCCTCCGGCGACCCCCGCGCGGTGGACGTCAACGGCGACGGCTTTGCCGACCAGCCGCAGGTGCAGCAAATCAGCGCTGCCGACCGCTGGCTCTACACCTTTGGCGGCGGGGCAATGCTCCGCGCCGGCGTGCGGCTGCTGGCGGAAGACCGGCAGGGCGGGCAGCTGGGCTTTGACCGCAGGGCGGACAGGGACGATACGCTCAAGTACGGCAGCCACATTGCCAACCGCGGCTTTAACGCCTACGCCAAGCTCGGCGTCCCGCTTGGCAGCGACCAGCGCAGCAGCGCCGCGCTGGTGGCAGACTACACGCTGCACGAGCAAAAATCGTTCTTTGGACAAAAAATATACAACGGCACGGAGCATTCGGTCTACCTGAACGCCCTGCTGCAGCTGGGGTGGGGGCAACGCCACAGCGCCACCGTGGGGCTTGGCGCGCGCGGCGACTTTTACGAGGAGGAGTACCGCTTTGGCAAAAGGAGCATTGACGGGCTACCGTACCTGCTGCACGAAAATGAGCTGGTGGGCGGCGCGTTTGCCGAGTACACCTTCAGCGTGGAGAACAAGCTGACCGCCATTGCCGGACTGCGCGTTGACCAGAACAGCCTGTACGGAACGCTGGTCACGCCGCGCGTCCACGTCAAGTACGACCTCACCGAAACGCTCGCCGCGCGCGCCTCCGCCGGACGCGGGCTGCGCTCCCCAAACGTCATTACGGACAACATTTGGGTAATGGCCAGCCAGCGCGACGTGGCCGCGTACGAAAAACCCAAAATGGAGGACGCGTGGACGTTTGGCCTTAGCCTCGTCAAGTACTTCAGGGTGGACAGCGAGGAGAAGGCGACCGTCAGCGTGGATTTTTTCCACACCTCGTTTGCCAACCAGCTCATTGTTGACCAAGAGGTGAGCGGCAACCGGATTTTGGTTTACAACCTCAGCGGCGCCTCGTACGCCAACACCTTTCAGGTGGACGTGAACGCCGAGCCGGTGGAGCGGCTGGGCATCTACGCCACGTTTCGCTACAGCGACGCGCGCGTGCAGCTGCGGGAGGCGGGCTTTGCGCGCAGGCCGCTCGTGGACAACTTCAAGGGGCTGCTCAACGTTTCGTACGCCACCAAGTTCAACAAGTGGATGCTTGACGTAACGGCGCAAATCAACGGCCAGAGCCGCCTCCCCAGCAGCCGCTACGTAGCCTACGACTACGACGTGAAGGATGGCTATTCGCCCGTTTACCCCCTGTTTTACGCGCAGGTAACCAAGCGCTACCGCACGCTGGAGGTTTACGTGGGCTGCGAAAACATTGCCAACTACATGCAGAAAAACCCCATCATTTCGGCGGCCAACCCAAGCAGCAGCGACTTCAACGCCGGCGTAATCTGGGGGCCGCTCATGGGGCGCAAATTCTACGCCGGAATGAGGCTGACGCTTTGAGGAATTAGGAATTAGGAATTAAGAATTAGGAGATGAACTCCTAAAGTATACAAACAATAACTAAATTTTTATTATCATGAAACGTTTAAAAGCTGCGCTACTTGCGCTGGCAACCCTGTTTTTCGTCACCACGCTGCACGCCGCGCTCAAGTCCGGCGAAGCCGAGGTAACCTTCAAAACCACCATCCACTGCAGCCACTGCAAGGAGAGGTTAGAGAAAAGCATCCCCTACGAAAAGGGCGTGGTGGACATGGAGGTGAAGCTCTCCGACAAAACCGTGTGGGTAAAGTACAAATCCGCCAAAACAAACGTGGAGAACATCAAAAAAGCCATAGAAAAGCTGGGCTACGAAGCGGAAGTGGTTAAGAATTGAGAGTTAGGAATTGCTTTGCTCGCAACGACGGTGTCGGTTGTTCAGCCGACAGGATGACAAATTCGCCTTGTGTTCTCAAGTCAACCATGCTGCGCCTGTTTTCTTGCCTGCTCTATAACCGGCGCCCACTTGCGGGTTAGCTCCCGTACTTCCTCTTTGCTTTGAGAAACCTTGCAAGCTTTCAAGGTTTTAAGAAAATCCCGTGCTGACTTGCCTTTCAGCACGGGGATGGGGCGTGTTTCCAATGCCATGGGAATTTGTGTTTGTTGGTTAATGGTCAGGTGCAAATATAACTAAGAAAATTCACATCCCTTAATTTTAATTGAATTTGCTATCTTTGCACTGCCAACGACGCAACGTTGGCAGCTGAAAAAATAACTAAAACCAAAAAAAGCTATGTTTTATGTAATGATTGCGGTGTTCGTGGCGGGCTACATGATGATTGCCCTCGAGCACCCGCTGCGCGTGAACAAGGCGGCATCGGCGCTGCTGCTGGGGGTCATCATGTGGACGCTCTTTGCGCTGGGCAACCCGCTGGCGCTGCCGGACTACTCTCCGGCGCGCGCCTACCTCGAGGCTAACCCGGGAAGCACCTTCATCAGCTGGGTTACGCACGTGGCGCTGATACACCATCTGGGCGAAATTGCCGAAATCCTCTTCTTCCTGCTCGGCGCCATGACCATCGTGGAGCTGGTGGACAACCACGGAGGCTTCGGCATCATCACGAGCCGCATCAAAACCACGCGGAAGGCGCCGCTGCTGTGGATCATCTCCATCATCACCTTCTTCATGTCGGCGGTGCTGGACAACCTCACCACCTCCATCGTCATGGTAGCCCTGCTCCGCAAGCTGATAGACAGCCGGCGCGACCGGTGGATATTCGGCGGCATGGTCATCATTGCCGCCAACGCCGGCGGCGCGTGGTCGCCCATCGGCGACGTGACGACCATCATGCTGTGGGTAGGCAACAAAGTCAGCGCGGCGGAGATTATCCACGCCCTCTTCCTGCCCAGCATCGTTTCGCTCGCCATCCCGCTGGTGATGCTCTCCCTCACGATGAAGGGCAGCGTGTCGCGCCCCGAAAAGGACGAAGCGCGCCGGCGCATTGAGCTCAAGATCTGGGAGCGCAACCTGATATTCTTTCTGGGCGTGGGCTTCCTGCTCTTTGTCCCCGTGTTCAAGACCATAACGCACCTGCCGCCCTACCTTGGCGTGCTGGGCGGCCTGAGCATCCTGTGGATGGTGACGGAGGTGATGAACGCCCGCCGTCCGGAGTTTGAGTCCGGACAGCTGTCGGTGTCGGCCATGCTGCGCAAGATAGATACGCCAAGCATCCTGTTCTTTTTGGGAATTCTGGTGGCCGTGGCGGCGATGCAGACCTGCGGGCAGCTGATGGCGCTCTCCAGAGGGCTGGAGACCATTCCGCTCGAGGAGCCCAACAAGTACTACCTCATCACCGTCATCATGGGCGTCCTCTCGTCGATAGTGGACAACGTGCCGCTGGTGGCGGGCGCCATGGGGATGTACAGCTTCCCGATGGATCACTACTTTTGGGAGTTCACCGCCTACGCGGCGGGCACGGGCGGAAGCATCCTCATCATTGGCTCGGCAGCCGGCGTGGCGGTAATGGGGATGGAAAAAATAGACTTCATCTGGTACCTCAAGCACATTACGCTCTTGGCGCTTGCCGGCTACTTAGCGGGCTGCGGCGTGTTTGTGCTGGAGCAAATGATTTTTTAATGATTAATGGTTAATGATTAATGATTAATGGCGCAAGGCGTGGCTGCTGGGCGCATTCGTAGGGGGCGGGTTTGAAACCCGCCCTTTGTGCATACCACCCGCGCGCGCCCTCGGCCGTCATTCCGACCGACGCGCGCGAGGTACGAGCGCGCAGAGCGGAGGAATCTCCCCGCAAACAGCCAGCGTTGCACGCCTCTTTTTTCGCCGCGGCAGCCCTGAAAGGGCTTAATCTTCATAACCGCAGGTCAACGACCTGCGGTTATGAAAATCCGGCTTTTCAAGCCGCTCCACCTCACAATGACGAAATTGCTTAGACATATTATTAGCACTTCGTCTTTTTCCTTTTTTACCCGTATATGGGTTCGGGTCTCGCAACGACGCAAGGCGTGCTGAAAACAATGTATAAAATATGCCGCATGTAGTACCTTACAAATAATCTACTGGACTTTCTATAATCCCCCAAGTGGTTTTTCTTTATTAAACAAAATCGGAGGCAAAAACATGTAAAAAAAACGTACCTTTGCCCACGCTTACACTAAATGCTGGAAACAAAAACGCTAAATACATGAAAGTAAATCGACACATTTTGATTTTTTTTGCCTCGCTGCTTGCCGCTCGCCCCTGCGCCGCGCAGGAGGTGCAGCCGGAGTGGGGGCTCGCCTTCTTTTCCGTTGCGGACAACCGCGAGTACAAGCTGGAGCAGCGGCAAATGCCGCAGAGCATTCTTGGCTCGTG
>JAITQP010000054.1 GCA_031288885.1 Prevotellaceae bacterium
TCCGATAACGGCAGCGAATTTTATGAGCACAAAAAGGTGGCCAGCCTGCTACAGGCTAAGTTTTATTTTGCCCATCCCTACTCTTCTTGGGAGCGGGGATTAAACGAATACACCAATACGCTTATTAGGCAGTATATTCCTAAAAAAGGGTCGTTTGAGAACTACGATGATGACTTTATTAAGAATGTACAGCATAGGCTTAATCGCCGGCCAAGAAAATTGCTTAACTTTGAGGCCCCTTGGAAAGTATTTGCTGACGCGCTGAATAAATCCGTTGCATTGGCGATTTGAATTTACTGTAAAAAAAAACGACCAAAAATTTGCAGATATGAAAAAAAACGCTACTTTTGTAGCCTCAAAATTGGTGCGGTAGTTCAGTTGGTTAGAATACGTGCCTGTCACGCACGGGGTCGCGAGTTCGAGTCTCGTCCGCACCGCAAAAGCCGTAGCGCTGTAAGTCAACAGCGTTGCGGTTTTTGCTTTTGGTGGAAATGGTGGCAGGTTGATTTACGGGAGTTAAGCAAGAGCGTCGCGTAAAAATACCGGCTATTTTTGTATTTTTGCATCCTCATGGAACACAAACAAGCACTTTTAGGCAAAACGTTGGCCGGTCTGGAGCAGGTTGCAGCCGAGCTGTCCATGCCCCAATTTGCGGCACGGCAAATGGCGGACTGGCTCTACAGGAAGCGTGCTGCCGATATTGGCAGCATGAGCAACCTCTCGGCAAAGCATCGCGCCGCGCTTGCCGAGCGCTACGAGGTTGGCTTGCGCCCCGCCGCCGTCGCGCAGGAGTCGAAAGACGGCACAAAAAAGTACCTCTTTGACGTTGGCGGCGAAAGGCAGGCCTGCGTGGAGGCGGTGTTTATCCCCGAAGCCGGACGCGCCACGCTGTGCCTTTCGTCGCAGGCGGGGTGCCAAATGGGCTGCAAGTTCTGCATGACGGCGCGCATGGGCTTCCGGCGCAGCCTGACCGCCGGTGAAATCATCAACCAAATCTTCAGCATCCCCCACAGCGACCGCCTTACCAACCTTGTGTTTATGGGCATGGGCGAGCCGATGAGCAACATCGACAGCCTGCTGGAGAGCTTGGAGATTATCGCTGCGCCGTGGGGAATGGCGTGGTCGCCAACGCGCGTAACGGTGTCCACCATTGGCGTGCTGCCCGCGCTGAAGCGCTTCTTGGACGAAAGCCGCTGCCACTTGGCGGTGAGCCTGCACTCCCCCTTTGCCGACGAGCGGCGCGCGCTAATGCCCATGCAAAAGGCGTTCCCCTTGGAGAGCGTCATGGCGCTCATCCGCCGCTACGGCTGGACGGGGCAACGCCGCGTAAGCTTTGAGTACATCATGTTTCGCGGGCTGAACGATACGCCGCGGCACGCGGCGGCGCTGGCGCAGCTGCTGGGGGATTTTGAGTGCCGCGTCAACCTCATCCGCTTTCACCGCATCCCCGACAGCCCGCTGCAAAGCTCGTCCGCGCAGGCAATAGACAAGTTCAAAGGCTTGCTGCTGCAAAAGGGAATTGTTACCACCATTCGCAGCTCGCGCGGCGAGGATATTTTGGCCGCGTGCGGCATGCTGGCGGGAAACAGCGGCAAGTGATTAGTGATTAGTGATTAGTGATTAGTGGCGCGAGGCGTGGCAGCTTCATTTATACTATATGCTATGTGCGACATGGCTTTACGCATTGCCTTTAGCACGCTTTGCGTCATTGCGAGCGGAGCGAAGCAATCCGGAATGACGTTGCTGCAACGTCATCCATAATACTTGAACTTTACATACATATTAGCAATGAAAATATACACAAAAACCGGAGACGGCGGCGCGACGGCGCTGGGAAACGGAAAGCGGGTGAGCAAGGCGCATCCCCGCGTGGAGGCGTACGGCGCTATCGACGAGCTCAACGCCCACCTTGGGCTGCTGCGCTCGCTGAGCGTTGGCGAGCGGCACCAAAGCATGCTGCTCAGGGTGCAGGAAATGCTCATGCGCTACGCGGCTACGGTGGCCTGCTGCAAGGGCTACGAAATGAGCGAGGAGGACGTCGCCATGCTCGAGCGCGAGGTGGACGCGCTGCAGGCAACGCTAACCCCGCAGCGCTACTTCGTAATAATGGGCGGCAACGTTGCCGCAGCGCAGTGCCACGTGGCGCGCTGCGTCTGCCGCCGTGCCGAGCGCCTGATGGTGCAGCTTGGCGAGGCAGCCGGCGACCTCTCGCCCATCCTGCTCCGCCTGCTCAACCGCCTGTCCGACTACCTGTTTGTGCTCGCGCGCAGCATCCACGCAGAGGCGCAGGCGCCCGAGCAGCTGTGGAAGCCCGCATAAAAAATCTGGTTTTTATTGGTAAATTACCAACAGTAAGTAGGGATTATCATTTAATTTTATATTTTTGCGAAATTTATCCATGAATTGATTATCACAAAAATAAAACTACTATGTACTGGACCTTAGAACTTGCATCAAAGCTGGAGGACGCCCCTTGGCCTGCCAGCAAGGAAGAATTGATAGACTTCGCCCAGCGCTCGGGCGCACCGTTGGAGGTGATAGAAAACCTGCAAGAAATAGAGGACGAAGGCGAAGTGTACGAAAGCATTGAGGACATTTGGCCCGACTACCCCAGCAAAGAAGATTTCTTTTTCAACGAAGAAGAATACTAACTACCAACAAACCATGCACCATGGCTTTATACGCATAGCCACCGCCATCCCCGAGCTTCGGGTGGCCGATTGCACCTTTAACGCGGCAAAAATTGCTGACCTGCTCCGGCAGGCCGAAGAGGAAAAGGTGCAGGTAGCCTGCTTTCCGGAGCTGTGCATCACGGGATATACCTGCGCCGATTTGTTTTTTCAGGAAAAGCTGCTCGCCGACGCCCTGAAGGCGCTGGACAACCTTGCGCTGCACACCGCCTCAATGGGCGCTGCCGTAATTGTGGGGCTGCCGCTGCGCGTAGGCAGCAGCCTGTTCAACGTTGCCGCCGTGCTGCAGGGCGGGCGCATTTTGGGTTTTGTGCCCAAAGTAAACCTACCCAACCGAAACGAGTTTTACGAAAAGCGCTGGTTTGCCTCCGGAGCCTCCTGCTACGGCAAGGAGCTTGAGCGGAACGGCAGGGCGATACCCTTTGGCAGAGATTTGCTATTCTCCGGCGGGGAGTTCACCTTTGGCGTTGAAATTTGCGAAGACCTCTGGGTGGCTGTCCCGCCGAGCTCGCAGCTGGCGCTGAACGGCGCCGAAATTATTTTCAACCTCTCGGCAAGCAACGAGGTGGTGGGGAAGCACCGCTACCGGCGGCAGCTCGTAGCGCAGCAGTCGGCGCGCTGCTACGCTGCGTACGCCTACGCGGGGGCGGGGGCGGGGGAGTCCACCACCGATGTGGTGTTTACGGGCAACGGTATCATTGCCGAAAACGGAAAAATTATTGCCTCGGCAGAACGCTTCAGCTTTGAGCCGCAGCTTACGGTGGCGGAGGTTGACGTTGAGCGGCTGCGCGCAGACCGTATGCGGGACGCCAGCTTTAAGCCGGAAAAATCCCCCTTTGCGTACCGCGTCATTCCCGTTAAGGCAACCAGCTCCGAGCCTTTCACGCTGAAGCGCGCCATCGACAAGCACCCCTTTGTGCCGCCGCCGGAAATGCGCGACGAAAGCTGCCACGAAATTTTTTCCATTCAGGTGGGCGGGCTGAGCAAGCGCTGGCTGCACACGCAAGCCCGCCACCTGCTGCTGGGCGTTTCCGGCGGGCTGGACTCCACGCTTGCGCTGCTGGTTTGCGCCAAAACCTGCGACAAGCTGGGCTTTGACCGCCGCCGGATTCTCGGGGTTACCATGCCGGGCTTTGGCACCACCGACCGGACTTACGCCAACGCCGTCAACCTGATGAAGTCGCTGGGCGTTACGCCGTACGATATTCCCATCCGCGAGGCGTCGTTGCAGCACTTTAGGGATATTGCGCACAGCGCCGAGGTGAAAGATATCACCTACGAAAATACGCAGGCGCGCGAGCGAACCCAAATCCTGATGGACATGGCAAACAAGCACAGCGGGCTTGTTGTTGGCACGGGCGACCTGTCGGAGCTGGCGCTGGGCTGGGCAACCTACGGGGGCGACCACCTGTCCATGTATGCCGTCAACAGCGGCGTTCCCAAAACGCTGGTGCGCTACATGGTTGCATGGGCGGCGCAGCAGCTGGACAAGGCAACGGCGGAGATTTTGCAAGATGTGCTCCATACGCCCGTAAGTCCGGAGCTCCTGCCCGCCTCCGCTGAGGGAACCATTGCGCAAAAAACGGAGGATATTGTAGGCCCTTACGAGCTGCACGATTTCTTTCTCTACTACTTTGTGCGCTTTGGCTTCAGCCCCGAAAAAATTGCATTTCTGGCCGCCAGCGCGTTTAAGGACGCCTACACCGGCGATGAGATTGCCGCATGGCTGAAAGTATTTTTGCGGAGATTTTTTGCCCAGCAATTCAAGCG
>JAITQP010000057.1 GCA_031288885.1 Prevotellaceae bacterium
GTGAAGGATGCTATCCAAACCATTATCCTGCGGCGCGACACGCACATCGACAGCCTGCTGGAGCGCTTAAAGGAGGAGCGAGTGCGCAAGGTGATTGAGCCGATAATTTCGGGCAACGATTTCTATGAATGGCTCTCGGACGACTTTTTATACGTCAGAGATTTAGGCTTGATAACCGAAATTCGGGGGCGGTTGACGCCGGCTAACCCGATTTACGGGGAAGTCATTGCGCGGACGCTGAGCCACGGCACGCAGCAGCTCCTGCTGCAAAATCCCAACACCCACTCCATGCCCCGCTACCTCAAAGATGGAGGCATAGACATGGACTGCCTGATGCGCGACTTTCAGCAGTTTTGGCGCGAAAACAGCGACATTTGGGTGGAAAAATACGAGTACAGGGAAGCCGCGCCGCACCTTATCCTGATGGCGTTTCTCCAGCGGGTTATCAACGGCGGCGGGCAAATCATTCGCGAAATGGCGGCAGGAACGGGGCGGCTTGACATTTGCATTGCGTACGAAGGGCAAAAATACCCCGTTGAGCTCAAGGTCTGGCGCGGCGAAAAATCGCTACAGGAGGGGTTTGTACAAACCCGGCGCTACATGGACGTTTACGGGTGCCACGAAGGCTGGCTGGCTATCTTCGACCGGCGCGCCGACCTCACGTGGGAGGACAAAATCTACATGAGGAAAGAAACGGTGGACGGAAAAAACATTACCGTAGTGGGACTTTAACAATAACGAGCATATTAATCCCCATAAACCATTATCAGCATGAAACACGTACATTTACACTTCCCAACCGGCGCTGCTGCGCTGCTATCCGCTTTATCGCCCCTGCTCCTGCAAGCGCAAGGCAGCGCATGGCCTCGGGCTGACGTCATCGCCACCATTGAGCAGGTGAACGACTACTGGCAAAAAACGCACCCTGAGCCGGGCAACGCCTTTTGGCACGCCGCCGCGTACCATACCGGAAACATGGCGGCGTATGAGGCAACCGGCAACGAGCGCTACCGAGCCTACTCCGAAGCATGGGCTGAGCATAACCGGTGGAAAGGCGCTAAATCGAACGACAAGTCCCGGTGGAAGTACCACTACGGCGAAACAGACGATTTTGTGCTGTTTGGCGACTGGCAAATTTGCTTTCAAACCTACGTGGACTTGTACAACCTCCAGCCGGACGAGCGAAAAATTGCCCGCGCCCGCGAGGTTATGGAGTACGAAATGTCCACGCCCAACAACGATTACTGGTGGTGGGCTGATGGCCTTTACATGGTAATGCCGGTCATGACCAAGCTGCACAAAGTAACCGGCAACGAGCTGTACCTTGCCAAGCTATCCGAATACTTTGCGTACGCCAAGCAGCTGATGTACGACGAAGAAGCCGGCCTGTTCTACCGCGACGCCAAGTACATCTACCCCAAGCATCAAACAAAAAACGGGAAAAAAGACTTCTGGGCGCGGGGCAACGGCTGGGTATTTGCCGGCTTGGCAAAAGTGCTGAGCGATTTGCCCGCAAAGGACGCCCGCCGCCAAGAGTACGCAAACGTTTTCGTTGCCATGGCAAAGGCGCTCAAGCAATCGCAGCAGCCCGAGGGACACTGGACGCGCAGCCTCTGGGATGCGGCGCACGCCCCGGGGTACGAAACCAGCGGCACCGCCTTTTTTACCTACGGCTTTTTGTGGGGAATGAATAACGGGCTGCTGCCAAAAGCGGAGTACGAGGAAACGGCGCTTCGGGCATGGCGCTACATGGTTAAGGTCGCCCTGCAGCCCAGCGGGGCAATCGGCTACGTTCAGCCCATCGGCGAGCGCGCCGACCAGCACGTGGTGAGCGCCTCCACCACCGCCGACTTTGGCGTGGGCGCGTTCCTGCTGGCGGCCTCGGAGATGTCCCGGTACGGCGAGGCTGCCCAAGCCTTTCACCCGGGCAGGATATGGAGCGATAGCAACGGCGTGCATATCAACGCCCACGGCGGCGGCATGCTTTACCATGATGGAAAATACTACTGGTTTGGCGAGCACAAGGGCGAACGGTCAAACAACGCGCTGGTGGGCGTAACCTGCTACTCGTCCGAAGACCTGTACCGCTGGAAAAATGAAGGCGTAGCCCTGCCCGTCGCCAAAAGCGATACCACAAGCGATATACAGGAGGGGTGCATCGTTGAGCGCCCCAAGGTGATTTTCAACAAAAAAACGGGAAAGTTTGTGATGTACTTTCACTTGGAGCAGAAAGGCAAGGGCTACAGCGCCGCCCGCGCGGGTATTGCTGTTGCCGACAAGGTAACCGGCCCCTACCGGTACCTGAAATCCTGCCGCCCCAACGCCGGTCGCTGGCCTGTTGATATGACGGTGGAGCAGCAGCAATCACCCGTCAAGCCTGCCGATTTTCCCAAAAGCTGGACGGAGGAGTGGCTAACGGCTGTCCGCAGCGGTATGTTTGTGCGCCGCGACTTCAGCGGCGGGCAAATGTCGCGCGACATGACGCTCTTTGTGGACGACGACGGAAAAGCCTACCACCTCTACGCCTCCGAAGAAAACCTGACCCTGCAGCTGGCGGAGCTGTCCGACGACTACCTGAGCCATACGGGAAAATACGTTCGCATTGCCCCGGGCGGGCACAACGAGGCGCCGGCCATCTTCAGAAAGGATGAAAAATACTTTCTGATTACCTCTGGTTGCACGGGCTGGGCGCCCAACGCCGCCCGGCTGTTCACCGCCGACAGCCTTTGGGGGACATGGACGCAGCATCCCAACCCCTGCACGGGCGCAGACGCAGAGCTGACGTTCCACTCTCAGAGCACGTACATACTGCCCGTGCAGGGCAAAAAAAACGCCTTTATCTTCATGGCCGACCGCTGGACGCCCAAACGCCCGATTAACGGGCGCTACATTTGGCTGCCAATCCTGTTTGAAAACGGGCTGCCCGTCCTGAAGTGGGCTGACACGTGGGATTTGACGATATTCGATTCACCCGCCCTCAGCTCGAGCCCCGGCAACGGTGCGCCGGAGTGGAAGCTGGTTTGGCACGATGAGTTTAACCTCGACGGAAAACCCGACTCAGCCGTATGGACTTACGAAAGAGGATTTGTAAGAAATCAGGAGCTACAGTGGTATCAGCCGGACAACGCCATCTGCCAAAACGGCGTACTAACGCTGTGGGGCAGAAAAGAAAAAGTCCCCAACCCCAGCTACGCCCCGAAAAGCAAGGATTGGCGGAGCAGCCGACAATTTGCAGAGTATACGGCGGCATCCATCAAAACAGCCGGAAAGAAAGAATTTCAGTACGGACGCTTTGAAATTCGGGCAAAAATCCCGACAGCCGGCGGCGCGTGGCCGGCAATATGGACGTTGGGCAGCGCCATGCCTTGGCCATCCTGCGGGGAAATCGACGTTATGGAGTACTATCGGGTAAACGACCTGCCGCATATTTTGGCAAATACGGCATGGGGCACGGATACTCGGTATAATGCCAAGTGGAATACGGTCAGGATACCTTTTGCCACATTCAAGGAGAAAGACCCGGAGTGGGAAGCCAAGTTCCACATCTGGCGGATGGATTGGGACGAGGACGCAATACGCCTTTACCTCGACGACGAGCTGCTAAACGAAACGCTGCTGAAGGATACGCAAAATGGCGCTATCGGCAACCACCAAAACCCTTTCCGGCAGCCCCACTATATTTTGCTGAACTTAGCGCTGGGGCAAAACGGCGGAACGCCCGACGACTCGGCTTTCCCGCTGAAGTTTGAGGTGGACTATGTGAGGGTTTATCAGAAAAATTGATAGATTTGTTTACGCGCAAAAAAACGTATCTTTGCAGCTGTAGCTATAAATTATTTGGATATGAAATACTTCAACATCGCAGGGCCCTGTAATAGCGTAGAGCATTACATGATAAATGCCTCTACCCGCTTGCAGGGTGTGGAGCAGCTGATAGACATGAGGCAATACTTTGTCATCCATGCGGCGCGCCAAAGCGGAAAAACGACCTACCTGAAAGACCTGACCACCCGCCTCAACGCCGACGGGAAGTACTATACGCTGTACTGCACGCTGGAAGGCATGCAAGGAATTACAGACCCAGAAAAAGGTATTCCCGAAGTTGTCAGGAAAATACAAAATGTGCTGCGCTTTTCGGATATCCCCCAAAAAGCGGAATTTGCTAAGGAGGCCAACTACGCCAACTTCACCAGCGTTTTGAACATGGAGCTAACGCTGTTTTGCATGACGCTCGACAAACCTTTGGTAATCCTGTTCGACGAAGCGGATTGCCTGAGCGAAAACACGCTAATTTCGTTCCTCCGGCAGCTGCGCGAAGGCTATAACAACCGCAGCGCCACAACTCCTTTTGTCCACTCTGTGGCGTTGGTGGGCATGCGCAACATCCGCGACTACAAGGCAAAAGTTCGCCCCGAAAGCCAGTCGCTGGGCAGCGCAAGTCCGTTCAACATCGTCAGCAAAACCTACACGCTACAGAATTTCTCTCGGGATGAGATTGCTCAGCTGTACCGGCAACATACCGACGAAATGGGGCAAGAGTTTAAAGAAGATGCAATAGCGCTGGTATGGGAGCAAACGCAGGGGCAACCGTGGTTAGTGAACGCTATCGCCAATCAGGTGATTGTAGAAATGCTGCAGTCGGACTACGCAAAGCCCGTTACGGCAGAGCTGGTGAAAGAAGCTATCCAAACCATTATCCTGCGGCGCGACACGCACATCGACAGCCTGCTCGAACGCTTAAAGGAGGAGCGGGTACGTAAAGTGATTGAGCCGATAATTTCGGGCAATGATTTCTATGAATGGCTCTCGGACGACTTTTCGTACGTCAAAGATTTAGGCCTGATAACCGAAATTCGGGGACGTTTGATACCGTCTAACCCAATTTACGGAGAAGTCATTGCGCGGACGTTGAGCCACGGCACGCAGCAGCTCCTGCTGCAAAATCCCAACACCCACTCCCTACCCCGCTACCTCAACACCGGGCGCATAGACATGGACTGCCTGATGCGCGACTTCCAGCAGTTTTGGCGCGAAAACAGCGATATTTGGGTGGAGAAATACGAGTATAAAGAAGCGGCGCCGCACCTTATCCTGATGGCGTTTCTTCAGCGGGTTATCAACGGCGGCGGGCAGCTTATTCGCGAAATGGCGGCCGGAACGGGGCGACTTGACCTCTGCCTGATTTACGAAAACCTGAGGTATCCGATAGAGCTGAAAATCCGCCACGGCGAAAAATACCTCGAAAACGGTCTGGCGCAAACCGCCCACTACATGGACATTCACGGCTGCACAGAGGGCTGGCTTGCCCTGTTCGACCGTCGCCCCAACATCCCGTGGGAGGAAAAAATTTACATGGAGAAGAAACCGGTGAACGGAAAAACAGTTACGATAGTAGGACTTTAACCAACCAATAAACCAAAAACCAAACATGCCATGACACAAAAAACATTAACCACAGGATTGCTGTTGCTTTGGGCAACGGCAACATTCGCTCAAACCGACAGCGACCGCCGCTATTGGGCAAGCTTAGCCTACCAAATAGCCGCGCCCGTGCTCAGCAACATGAGCAAGGGCGAGCTGTCAAAAAACATGCAGCTGGAGCTGAGCCCCACGTGGGACGGGCGCGACGAGCGGGTGTCCTACATGGAGGCCTTTGGCCGCCTAATGGACGGCATTGCCCCGTGGCTCGCCCTGCCCGACGACGATACGAACGAGGGCAGGCAGCGCAAGCAGCTGCGCGAGTGGGCGCTCAAAAGCTACGCCCACGCCGTCAACCCCGACAGCCCCGACTACTTGCTCTGGCGCAACGAAGGTCAACCGCTGGTGGACGCCGCCTACATCGCCAGCAGCTTCCTGCGCGCCCCGCAGCAGCTGTGGGCGCCGCTGGACACGCTGACCAAGCAGCGATACATTGCCGAATTTCAGCAGCTGCGGCGCATTGACCCGCCCTACACCAACTGGCTGCTGTTTTCGGCAACCATCGAAACGTTCCTCCTCTCGGTCAACGCGCAGTACGATATGTACCGCATCCACAGCGCCATCCGGAAAGCTGAGGAGTGGTACGTGGGCGACGGGTGGTACTCAGACGGCGAGCGCTTTGCGTTTGACTACTACAACAGCTACGTTATCCAGCCCATGTACGTGCAGGTGCTGACGGTGCTGGTCGATAAAAAGCTCCTGCTGCGCGACAAAAACCTCGCCATCGTGCAAAACAACCTGAGCGTTGCCCGTAAGCGGATGCAGCGCTTCGGGATAATTCTGGAGCGGTTCATCTCCCCCGAAGGGTCATTCCCTACATTTGGGCGCTCCATGACCTACCGGCTGGGCGTTTTTCAGCCGCTGGCGCTGCTGGCGTGGAAAGAATACCTGCCGGACGAGCTCCCCGAAGGGCAGGTGCGCGCCGCCCTGACCGCCGCCATGAAGCGCATGTTTGCGGTGGAGGGCAACTTCAACGAAAAGGGATTTCTACAGCTGGGCTTTGCCGGCCACCAGCCCAAGCTGGCGGACTGGTACACCAACAACGGAAGCCTCTACCTGACCTCCGAAATTTTCCTCCCGCTGGGGCTGCCGGAAAGCCACCCTTTCTGGGCATCCCCCGCGCAGGACTGGACGGCAAAAAAGGCATGGAGCGGCGCAGACTTCCCCAAAGACCACGCAATACGAGAATAGTATAGAAAAATATCCACGCTAAAAACGAAACATCATGCAAAAATATTTACTTTTCCTCTTTCTCCAAATCCTTCTCCTACCCCCCGTCGGCGCGCAGGAGGCTACGCAGGCGTCACACCCGCAGGCATGGGCGGGAAATTCCGTAAACACGGTTATTTTCCGAAAAAACTCTTTGGTAACGCACGGCGACGCCCAGCTCATGGCGTACTACGACGCGAGCGGCTTCCTCTGTCTGGCTAAAAGAAAGCTGGGCGACGAGCAGTGGGAAATACGCCAAACGCCATACACCGGCAACATCCGCGACGCCCACAACTCCATTAGCATCATGACCGACGGCGAGGGCTACCTGCACGTCAGCTGGAATCACCACGGAAGCCCGCTGAGCTACGCCAAAAGCGTTGCCCCGCTATCGCTCGAGCTGGGCAAAAAGCAGCCCATGACGGCAACGGCAGAGCAGAACGTCACCTACCCGGAATTTCACAGGCTGCCCGACGGAAACCTCCTGTTCATCTACCGCGACGGGCAGTCGGGCAGAGGAAATCTGGCGATGAAGAGCTACAACACCCGGACGAAGCAGTGGCAACAGCTGCACAGCAACCTGATTGACGGCGAGGGGCAGCGCAACGCCTACTGGCAGGCCTGCACGGACGCGCAGGGCGTTATCCACCTCTCGTGGGTATGGCGGGAAACGCCGGACGTTGCCAGCAACCACGACCTCTGCTACGCCCGCTCGCGCGACGGCGGAAAAACGTGGGAAACCTCGCAGGGTCAACCCTACCGCCTGCCCATAACGGCAGCCACGGCGGAGTACGCCTGCAAAATTCCCCAGAACAGCGAGCTCATCAACCAAACCTCCATGACCGCCGACAGCGCCGGACAACCCTACATTGCCACCTACTACCGCCCGCAGGGCAGCAACGTCCCGCAGTACCACGTCATTTATAGGGCTGATAGCGGCTGGAAAGTCCTCAACACCGGCTTCCGCAAAACACCTTTCAGCCTGAAAGGCGGCGGCACCAAAGCCATTCCCATTTCCCGCCCGCAGATTGTGGCGGGCTGTCCGGAAAACGGGAAGCTGATAGCCCTCATCTTCAGGGATGAGGAGCGCGGAAAAAAAGCTTCGGTGGCAACCTGCACCAACGCGCCGGACAACCGCTGGCTTGTCCGCGACCTCACCGAGCACAGCGTGGGCGACTGGGAGCCTACCTTTGATACGGAGCTGTGGAAAAACCAACGGATACTCCACCTCTTCATCCAGCGCGTGCAGCAGGTGGACGGCGAGGGCGTGTCAAACCTGCCCTCGCAGCCAATTTCAGTACTCCCCGTTAGCTTGTGATTACTGAATTAAAAGAATTGTGCTACCTTTGCGGTGAAACGCTAATAAACAAGAACGCCTGACTGATGGATATTTTTGCTCAACTTTTGATAGCCTCGCTGTCGGCGGGGTTAATGCTGTTTGGAGCGGTGTATATGGTGCTGCGCAAGCTGCTTGCCGCCGAA
>JAITQP010000107.1 GCA_031288885.1 Prevotellaceae bacterium
TTGTTTGCCCCATGTCCACTCGCTTAAGTCTTCATCCTTAAAAAAATCAGGAAAGAATATTTCCTCCGAACCAGCGGCTGCAAACTCCCTAAAAGCCTTTCTCCAGCCCTGTCGAGGAGATGGATGAACAACAATCTTGTCATCTTCAATATTCGTTGCATTAAATTTGGTATGTTGTGTTGTCACCATGATTTTATTCCTAATTAGCTGATGTGATGACGGCCATATTGATGATATCGCGCACGGAGCACTCGTCGGGCAGGATGTGCACGGGCTTTTCCAGCCCCAGAATAACGGGGCCTATGAGCTCGTACCCGCTCAGCTCCTTTACAAAGAGCGGGACAATGTTTCCCGAGCTCAGGCAGGGGAAGACGAAGCAGTTGACCTCCGAGTCGCGCAGCTTGTTGAACGGGAATTTCTCCATGCGCAGCTTCCCGTTGAAGGCGTAGTTGGCCTGCAGCTCGCCGTCCACCAGCATGTCGGGGTACTTGTTGTGCAGCATTTCCACGGCGCGGCTCACGCGCTTGGCGCTGCCCTCCTGCACCACGCCAAAGCTGGAGTACGACAGCAGGGCGATGTGCGGCTCTATGCCGAATTTTTTGACGGCTTCGTACAGCAGCTCCGTTGTTTTTACGAGCGCGGTGGAGTCGGGCGACTTGATGGCGCAGTCGGCGAGGAAGAGGGGGCCGCGCTTGGTCATGACGATGAACATGCCCGCCACGTGGTTTTCGTCCTCGTAGGCGCTGATGACCTGCCGCACCGTCCTGAATTTTTTGCCGTAGTCGCTCGAAAAGGCGGCGAGCATCGCGTCGGCGTCGCCGGATTCTACCATCATCAGCCCAAACATATCGTTGTTTTCCATTCTTTTAATGGCGTACTGGTAGGGCATTCCCTTGCGCTGGCGCTTCTTGAAGAGCAGCTGCGCGTAGCGCTCGCGGCGGCTCCGCTCCTCGTCGCCGTAGAAGCGGATGATTTCCGCGCCGGCGAGGTCGAGGTGGTTGGCGGCGCACAGCTGGGCAATTTTTTCCCTGCTGCCCAGCAGCACCGGCTGCGCCAGCTTGTCGTTGAGCAAGTTTTGCGCCGCCTGCAGCACCTTGAGGCTTTCGCCGTTGGGGAAGACGATGCGGCGCGGCTTTTCCTTTGCCTTTATGGTCATGTTGTTCATAAAGTCGCTGCTGTGCCCCATGCGGCGCTGCAGCTCAAACGAGTATGCGTCCCAGCTGTCGATAGCGCGGCGCGCCACGCCCGACGCTATGGCCGCCTTTGCCACGGCGACCGATATGCGCGAAATCAGGCGCGGGTCCATCGGCTTGGGGATGAGGTAATCTGCGCCGAACGTCAGGCGGGTGTTGCCGTAGGCGGAGCTCACGCTTTCGGGCACGGGCTCCTTGGCCAGCGCCGCCAGCGCCTTTACGGCGGCAATTTTCATCTCCTCGTTGATGGACTTGGCGTGCACGTCGAGCGCGCCGCGAAAGATGAACGGAAAGCCCAGCACGTTGTTCACCTGATTGGGGTAGTCGGAGCGGCCGGTGGCAAAAATCAGGTCGGGGCGCGAAGCGGTGGCGTCTTCGTACGAAATTTCGGGGGTGGGGTTTGCCAGCGCAAACACAATGGGGGTGGGCGCCATGGAGCGTACCATTTCCTTGCTCAGGATGTTGCCCTTAGACAGGCCCAGAAACACGTCCGCGCCCGCTATCGCCTCCGCCAGCGTGCTGATGTCGCGGGTGGTGGCAAACTCTTTTTTCATGGCGTTGAGGTCGGCGCGCCGCGTGGTGAGCACGCCCTTGCTGTCGAGCATCACCAGATTTTCGCGCTTCACGCCGAGCGAGATGTAGAGCTTGGAGCAGGCTATGGCCGAGGCTCCGGCGCCGTTTACCACAACGCGTATTTCGCCCAGCGGCTTGCCGGCGACCTCCGCCGCGTTCAGCAGCGCGGCGCTCGAGATGATGGCCGTTCCGTGCTGGTCGTCGTGCATCACGGGGATGTCGAGCTCCCGCTTGAGCCGCTCCTCTATCTCGAAGCACTCCGGCGCTTTGATGTCCTCAAGGTTAATGCCGCCAAAGGTGGGCGAAATGAGCTTTACGGTTTCTATAAATTTTTCGGGATCTTTGGTATCCACTTCGATATCGAAAACGTCCACGTCGGCAAAGATTTTGAAGAGTAGCCCTTTGCCCTCCATCACCGGCTTTCCGGCAACGGCGCCAATATCGCCCAGCCCAAGCACCGCCGTGCCGTTGGAGATAACGGCAACCAAGTTGCCCTTCACCGTGTACTTGTAGGCGTCGGCAGCGTTGTCGGCAATGGCGAGGCAGGGCTCGGCAACGCCCGGCGAGTACGCCAGCGACAGGTCAACCTGCGTGCTGTATGGTTTGGTGGGTACGACCTCAATTTTTCCCGGGCGACCCTCAGCGTGGTAGCTCAGCGCCGCATCTTTTTTTATTTTACTCATGGTTTTAAATTCGGGTTAACGCTTTTTCCCGTAGGGCTTATAAACTTACAAATGTAGTGATTTTTTTTGCAACGGCGGTGAGTGGGCGCGAAAAAATTGTAACCGTAAGTTCAAGTAGTAAATGCAGCTGATGTAAGGAAAGATTTTGCTCTTTCAAAAATAGGTTGTATATTATGTAGCATCATTGGGGAGACGTCAATACGTCTCCCCCCCAGAGGGGAAATCACTTAGGTGGTTTCCCCTTTAGATTTTTGTACTCCCGTGCTTTCAAATTATTGACAGCTGAACAAAATTACTGTCGAAATATAGTTTTGAGGAGTTATTTTCATAGCAAAGATGTTTCAAAAAAAGGTTGTACCTTTGTGTATCATGAGATACGCGCTACAGCCTGTCTGCGCTAATTCGTAATTTTTAATTCATAATTCGTATGATTCCTCCTTCGGAGCTCATCATCAACGACGATGGGAGCATATTTCACCTTCACCTACAGCCCGACGACCTTGCCGATACCGTTATTCTGGTGGGCGACCCCAGCCGCGTGGCTACCGTGTCGGCGCACTTCAGCAAGGTTGAGGTGCGAAAAAGTAACCGCGAGTTTGTCACCCACACGGGCGTTTTCAGGGGTACGCGGCTGACGGTGCTCTCCACCGGCATTGGCACCGACAACATCGACATTGTGGTCAACGAGCTGGACGCGCTGGCAAACATCGACCTGAAGCGCCGCACCCCAAGGGCGTCGCACCGCGCGCTGCGGCTGGTGCGCCTTGGCACCTCCGGCGCGCTGCAACCCGACGTTGCGCTGGGCGCCATGGTGAGCTCCCACGTGAGCATCGGGTTTGACGGGCTGCTCAACTTCTACGCCCGCCGCAACGAGGTCTCGCGCCTCGACTACGAGGAGGCGTTCATCCGCCACACGGCGTGGAGCGCGCTCTGCGCCAAGCCCTACTTTGTAGAAAACTCCCGCGAGCTCATCCGCCTGTTCTCCGACGCCACCGTGGAGGGGATGACCATCTCCGCCCCGGGCTTCTACGGGCCGCAGGGGCGCGTGCTCCGCCTGCCGCTTGCCGACCCGCTGCTGAACGAGAAAATTGAGCGCTTCCGCATCGACGGAAGGCGGATTACGAACTTTGAAATGGAGGGCTCGGCTATTGCCGGCCTCTCTAAGCTGTTAAACCACCAAGCGCTGACCATCTGCACCATCATTGCCAACCGCGCCATCCTCGACATGAACGTGGACTACAAAAAGGCGGTGGACAACATGGTAGCCATGGCGCTGGAAAAGCTGACGTAGCCATGCGGAGAGGAGAAGTATCGTCGCTCATCAGCTTGCTGGACGACAGCGACAGCGAAATCGCGCTGACGGCCATGAACCGCCTGTGCGCCAAGGGTGAGGTGGTCATTCCCGAGCTGGAGCGGGCGTGGCAGGAGTGCATTGAGGAGCTGCTGCTGGTGCGCATAGAGCAGGTCATTGCGCAAATCCGGAGCAACGCAACCCTGCAAAAGCTTAAGGAGTGGGTGGACGTTGGCGCGGAAGACCTCTTCCACGGCGCGTGCTACATGGCCAAGCTCCTGCACGGCAGCATCGCCTGCGAGCCGCTTGAGCAAACGCTCGACGGCATTTGCAGGGCTATCTGGGTAGAGTTTAACAGCTACCTTACCGCGCTGGAAAAGGTGAACATCATCAACCACATCCTGTTCAACGCGTACCGGTTTCGCAACAACGGCGCGCAGCCCGACAGCACGCCCGACCTGTTTCTCATCGATAGCTTGCTGCAGAGCAAGGTGGGCAACAGCGTTGCGCTTTCCACCCTCTACCTCTGCATCGCCGAAAGGCTGAAGCTACCCATCAAAGGGCTCGATATGCCGTGCGGCATTATGCTTGCCTACCTCGACGAATACGCCGACGACGGGCAATCGCTGTTCTACATTTACCCGTTTTTTCGGGGGCAGGTCTTGGGCAAGGAGGAGGTGGAGCTGATTGTCAACCGAAACCGGATAGCCTCAGACGACCAGCACCACTACCTGCGCACCTGCAGCAACCGGCAGTACGTATGCAAGCTGGCGGAAACCCTGCGGGACGCTTTTTCGCACGCCGGACAGCTTGAGCTGGTGGAACGGATGAACGCTGCCATAAAAATTCTCGAAAGCTAAAAATAAAAAATAGGAGTTAAGGCTTGGCTTGCATGGCAAGGTGCGATGAATTAAATTCTCAAGGTTCAGCGTAGTATTTTTTTCAAAAATAGATTTTCTTATGGGAAAATACCTATATTTGCACAAAAAAAACTCCAATGAATTGTAAAGACTTTGCTTTTTCAGCTATTTTTTTAGCCCTGTCGGGCGGCGTGCTCTATGGACAGAGCAACGTTTCCTGCGTAAATCCAATGATTGGCACTACGCAGATGGGTCACACGTTTCCGGGCGCCTGCGTGCCCCACGGCGCTGTGCAGCTGAGCCCCGACACGGACACCATCCCGCACAACATCAACGGAACGTACCAAAAGAACGCTTACCGCTACTGCGCCGGCTACCAGTATGACGACCCGACCATAGTGGGGTTTAGCCATACGCATTTCAGCGGCACGGGGCATTCCGATTTGGGCGATATTCTGCTCATGCCGGTGACCGGAACGCCGAAGCTGAACCCGGGGACGGCGGCGCAGCCGGAAGCGGGCTACCGCTCCCGCTTTTCGCACGCGACCGAGGCGGCGCAACCGGGCTACTACGAAGTCATGCTGGACGACTACCAAATCAAGGCACAGCTGACGGCAACCGAACGGGTGGGCGTACACCGGTACACGTACCCCGCCGGTGAGAAGCAGCAGCTTATCTTAGACCTTATTCACGGAATTTACAACT
Organism: Prevotellaceae bacterium; assembly: GCA_031288885.1. Taxonomy (GTDB): domain Bacteria; phylum Bacteroidota; class Bacteroidia; order Bacteroidales; family UBA932; genus JAITMY01. The sequence goes on from JAITQP010000107.1 coordinate 5,306, forward strand.
ACGACGGCAAAACCTTGTGGGCCAACCTGCGCGTCGAAAACGATACGCTGCTGACCGGCTACCGCATTACGAACGGGTGGGCGCGGGTGAACTACACGTATTTTGCCATCTCGTTTTCCTCGCCCGTTACGCGCTACGGATACGAGGAGAAAGAGCCCCCGAAATACGCCGGATTTTGGCGAAAATTCTCCACGGAAAATTTCCCCGAAATTGGCGGACGGAAGATTGTGGCATGGTTTGAGTTTGACCGCCCAACGTCTTCTACCTTGGAGGTGCGGGTTGCCCTTTCCGCCGTCAGCACGGCCGGCGCCCTGCGCAACCTGACGGCCGAAACCGCCGGTAAATCGTTTGAGCAAATTCGCGCCGAAGCCCTGCAGAAGTGGGACAGCGAAATGGCGCGCATGGAGCTTAAGGGCGCGCCCGACGACAAAAAAACAATGTTCTACACCTCGCTCTACCACACGCTAATCAACCCCTCCCTCTACATGGACGTTGACGGGCAGTACCGCGGCATTGACCACAACATCCATCAGGCAAACGGATTTACCAACTACACCGTTTTCTCCGTCTGGGACACCTATCGGGCATTGCACCCATTCTTCAACCTGATTAACCGCAAGCGGAGCAGGGACATTGCCGAGTCTATGCTGGCGCACTACGAGCAGAGCGTACACAAAATGCTGCCGGTCTGGTCGCACAACGGCAATGAGAACTGGTGCATGATTGGCTACCACTCCGTTTCCGTGCTTGCCGACGCCCTTGCCTGCGGAATTCCCCTCGACCGCGGGAGAGCGCTGGAGGCGATGCAGCACACCGCAAACGTGCCCTACTACGGCGGGTTGAGCGACTACATCCGGCGGGGCTACGTGCCGGTGGACGTCAAGAGCGACGGCGCGTCCATGACGCTGGAGTACGCCTACGACGACTGGACGATTTACCGCACCGCGCTCGCGGACGGACGCTCCGAGGTGGCCGAAGCTTACCGGAAGCGGGCGTTGAGCTACCAAAACGTATTTCATCCCGCCCTGCACTTTGTGGGCGCGCGCCTGAGCGACGGTAGCTGGAAAAAAGACTTCAGCCTGCTGAGTACGCACGGGCAGGGATTTATTGAGGGAAATTCGTGGAACTATTCATTCTACGTACCGCACGACGTGAACGGCCTGATACGCCAAATGGGCGGAGAGGAACCGTTTATCAGGCGGTTAGATTCGCTTTTCACCATGCATTTGCCGGACGAGTTTTTTGCCGAAACAGAAGACGTAACCAAAGAGGGCATCATGGGCAACTACGTGCACGGCAACGAGCCGAGCCACCACATTGCCTACCTGTACGCGTGGACTTCGCAGCCGTGGAAGATGCAGCCCCGAATACGCGAAATCATGAATCGCATGTACCGCAACGGCATTGACGGCTTGTGCGGGAACGACGACTGCGGGCAGATGTCGGCGTGGTATATTTTCTCGGCAATGGGCTTCTACCCCGTTTGCCCGGGCGCCGGAGAGCTCGTGCTGGGGGCGCCCTACTTCCCCTACCTCAAGGTGAACTTGGAAAACGGACGCTCCATCGTCATTCGGGCGGACAAGGTGAGCGACAAGATGTGCTACGTGAAGTCCGTTATGCTCAACGGAAAGCCGTACCGCAAAGCCTTTATCACCTTTGATGACCTCAAGGACGGAGCGGAGCTGGTTTTTGAAATGTCCGCCACCCCGAACAAAAAGCGAATTTTTGGCGAGGACGAAAAGCCCTACTCCCTGACGAAACGCTAAGCGCTAAAACGTATGCAAAGGAAGCAACCCAATATAAATATGGAGATGAATTTTTTCCGTAATTACCATAGCGACCAAAAAGATTACGCTTCAGGCAGCGCGTCATGCGTTGCGCATTTCCTATCGGCTTCTAATTTCCCACTCGTAGTTAACACACACACACACACACACACACACACACACACACACACACACACACACACACACACACACACACACACACACACACACACAGCTCTCAGGTAGTTACATATTTTGCGCGCGCGCGTATTATAGGAAATTTTTTCCGAAATTCCAACACCACCGCACCTTTTTTTTCAGGGGGGCGGTTTTTTTTTGTGCCGGCGCTACGCACCCTACCCGAACCATGCACCCCTCAGCTGCTAACCATTTCACCAACCTTTTATATTCACCTATTACATATGATTTATGCAGAGCAACATTTTTCCGCTGGGAAAATAAGGCAGGGCGACACAAAGGAGTTTGAGCAGCTTTTTCGCGCCTACTATAAGCGCTTGTGTAGCTACGCAAGGAATATCACGGGCAGCGCGCCGGACGCGGAGGATATTGTTTGCGGCATGTTTGTCAGGCTATGGGAAAAGCGAGGGCAGCTGGAGGTGCACACCACCATCGAATCATACATTGTGTCGGCGGTGCACCACGACGCGCTCAACTACCTGAAGCACGCAAAAGTAGAGGAGCGATACCGTACAAAAATGGAGCGCCGGTTGACGCAGCTGGGCTTGCTGAACCCTGAGGGCGACGATACGCCCCTGAGCGATATGCTGGAGAAGGAGCTGAGCGAGCAGCTCGAAAAAGCCCTCCAAACCCTGCCGGAGCAGTGCCGCAAGATTTTTGTGCTCCACAACATGGACGGTTTATTCTACCAAAAGGTAGCCGAAGATTTAAACATTTCTATTAATACGGTGCGAACGCAGCTCACGCGGGCGGTGAGAAAAATGCGCGTTGCTCTCAAGACTTTCGATATGTAGGGACGCAGCCACGCGTTCCCCATAATATTATCCACCTAATATAGGTTAAACACCGCTAAAAGTTTAGGGGCGCTGTCACATTAATTCGAGCGCAGGTTGTCTTTCAGATATAAAGGGTAAAATTAACCGCTAAGTCGAGCTGCCTATGGAGCCGCTTCGGGCCCGTACTTCTAAGTTAAACATTAAAAAACAAATCAAATGGAAAAATTAAAAATGAGTGCGTATTCGCATAGAGCAAACCGCTGGGTGCACCGGATGCAGCAGGCGGCGAGAGCTATAGTAGTAGTGTTTGCGTGCGTAGCGATGTGCCTGTCCGCTGCCTACGCCCAAAGCCAGCTTTCCGTTTCCGGCACGGTGCGCGATGGCAACGGCGAACCTGTGGTGGGGGCGAGCGTTACGGTAAAGGGCTCCACCATAGGCGTTACCACCGACGTTAGCGGAGGGTATACCATTACCGCCCCCGCCGACGCTACGCTGGTTTTCTCCTTCTTGGGGTTGAGCGCAAGGGAGGAAGCCGTGAGCGGGCGTGGACGTATTGACGTGGCGCTGGGCGAGGACGCCCGCACAATTGACGAGGTGGTGGTGGTGGCGTACGGCACGGTGAAGAAGAAAGACCTCACGGGCGCCGTTTCTACGGTAGATACAAAGGCTATCACGGCGCAATCCAACTCCTCCGTGAGCCGCGCGCTGGAGGGCGCGGTGGCCGGCGTGCAGGTGTCGGCTATGGA
>JAITQP010000126.1 GCA_031288885.1 Prevotellaceae bacterium
ATGGAGTCCCAGCCGTCGATGGAGTTTGAGGACTTGATGGGTACGCCAATCACCGGCAGCGGGGTGAGCGCCGCCACCACCCCGGGCAGGTGCGCCGCCCCACCCGCTGCGGCAATAAACACCTTAACGCCCCGCGCGTGCGCATTCCGCGCCAAATCCACCACCAAAGCTGTGGTGCGGTGCGCCGAAAGCGCGTTCACCTCAAACTCTATATGGTTTTCCCTGAGGAATTTAAAGGCTTCCTCCAGCACCGGCAAATCGGAGGTGCTGCCCATAATAACGCTAACTTTAGCTGACATAGTAGATGTTCTTGTTGGAAAATGTAGTAATTTTGTCTGATTTTTATGACCACAAACTTACACAAACTTAGATACTAATAGAGCTACGGCTCGGATTTTTTATGTTTTTTTTTCCACATCATCACCTCTTTACTCGGATAGGAGGTTGGCTATGAAGCAGATAACGTTATACGATAAGGTGTTCCAAATAAGCATTCCGGAGCAGGAAATTGACAAGGCGGTGCAGGCGGTTGCGGACAAAATCAACGCCGACCACAAGGATGGCGACGCCATGCCGCTGTTCCTGTCCGTGCTCAACGGGTCGTTCATGTTTGCCGCTAACTTGCTCAAGCGCATCACGTTTCTGTGCGAAGTGTCGTTCGTCAAGCTGGCGTCGTACCACAGCGAGCGCAGCAGCGGCAAGACAACCGAGCTCATAGGGATTAGCGATGCGCTGGTAGGGCGCGATATTATTGTGATTGAGGATATTGTAGATACGGGCAACACCTACGAGGCGCTCATGGCAACGCTCATGCGCCACAACCCGCGCTCGGTAAAGATTGCCGCCATGCTGCTCAAGCCCGAGGTGTACCAAAAATCGTTGCCCGTTGACTACGTCGCCATGCAAATCCCCAACGACTTTATCGTTGGCTACGGGTTAGACTACAACGGGTTAGGGCGCAACCTGCCCGATATTTATACGATGATACAGCAAAATTAGCCACCTAAATTGTAAAATCACAGAAAATCCACATCATAAAATGTTGAATATTGTTTTGTTTGGCGCCCCGGGCGCCGGCAAAGGCACGCAAGCCGCCAAGCTGGTAGAAAAGTATAACCTTGTGCACCTCTCCACAGGCGACATGCTGCGCGACGAGATTGCCCGCTGCACCCACCACGGGCTTATTGCCCAGCAGCTGATAAATAACGGCCAGCTGGCGCCGGATAGCATGGTGGTAGAAATGATAGCGGAAAAAATAAAAACCCACAAGGCTTCGGAGGGATTTATCTTTGACGGATTTCCGCGCACCATACCCCAAGCAAAAATGCTCGACAGCATGCTGCCGGAGCACGGCCTGCGCATCACCGGCATGATTGCGCTCAGCGCGCCCGAGGACGAGCTCGTTCACCGCCTGCTGTGCCGCGGCAAGTGCTCCGGCCGCGCCGACGACCAAAACGAGGAGATAATTCGTAACCGGATAGCCGTGTACCACGAAAAAACCGCGCCGCTCATCGAGTACTACGCCGCGCAGGGAAAGCACCTCTCGACCAAGGGTGTGGGCAGCATCGACGAAATTTTTCACAACCTCTGCGCCGCCATCGAAAAGCTGCGGCAGGTGTGCTGCGCTTGAGCTACCGTTTTTATTTTTTTTAACTGTTGAATTTTTATAGCCGTGCCTGCATCAAACTTTGTTGACTACGTAAGAATATTTTGCCGCTCCGGCAACGGGGGCGCGGGCGCCATGCACCTGCACCGCGAAAAGTTTGTGGACAAAGGCGGCCCCGACGGCGGCAACGGCGGACGCGGCGGACACGTTATCCTGCGCGGCAACAACCAGCACTGGACGCTTCTTCACCTTAAATTTCGCAAGCACATTCACGCCGAAGACGGCGGAAAAGGCGGCTCCGCGCTGAGCACCGGCGCCGACGGGAAGGACACGGTGCTGGACGTTCCGCTGGGCACGATTGCCCGCAACGCCGAAACCGGCGAGGCGCTCTTTGAGGTCACCGCGCACGGCGAAGAAAAAACGCTGGTAAAGGGCGGGCGCGGCGGCATGGGCAACGCCTTTTTCAAAAGCCCCACCAACCAAACCCCGCGCTACGCGCAGACCGGCGAGCCTTGTCAGGAGGGATGGTTTGTGCTGGAGCTCAAAATCCTTGCCGACGTGGGCTTGGTGGGCTTTCCCAACGCCGGAAAATCGACCCTGCTGTCGGTGGTGAGCGCCGCCAAGCCCAAAATTGCCGACTACCCGTTCACCACGCTCGAGCCAAACTTGGGCATTGTGAAGTACCGCGACTACAAATCGTTTGTGATGGCCGATATCCCGGGGATAATAGAGGGCGCAAGCGAAGGGAAAGGCTTAGGGTTGCGATTTTTGCGGCACATAGAGCGAAACTCCGTGCTGCTGTTTCTGGTGTCCTCCGACAGCCCCGACGTTAGCGCCGAGTACCGCGTGCTGCTGCGCGAGCTGCAGCGCTACAACCCCGAAATGCTGGACAAGCAGCGCGTGCTGGCGGTTTCCAAGTGCGATATGCTGGACGAAGAGCTGACGCGCGCCATCAAAAAAACGCTCCCAAAGGACGTGCCGCACCTGTTTTTTTCGTCGCTCACGCAAGCGGGGATTACCGAGCTGAAAGATTTGCTCTGGAAAACGCTCAACGAAACGGATAACAGCTAATTTACCATAAAAACCTAAATCCTGAATTACCATGACATTTCCTGCTTGGGACACCGATTTGTTCCTGTTTTTGAATGGCCTGCATAGCGATTTTTTTGATACGCTCATGTGGTATGCGAGCGCCAAGTGGACGTGGGTTCCGCTCTACGTGCTCATTTTGTTTTTGCTGTACAGGCGGCTGGGCTGGCGGCATTTTTTGCTTATGCTGCTGGGGCTGGCGCTGTGCGTGCTGCTCGCCGACAGAATTTCGAGCGGCTTCTTCAAGCCGCTCTTTGAGCGGTTGCGCCCCACGCACGCCTTAGGCGACGTGGTGCACACCGTGCGCGGCTACCGCGGCGGGCGCTGCGGCTTTGTGTCGTCGCACGCGGCAAACATGTTTGCCATTGCGGTGTACTCGCTGCTGCTCATGCGCCGAAGACACTTCACCGTTTTCATGCTGGTCTTTGCGCTGTTTGTGTCGTACTCGCGCATTTACTTGGGCGTTCACTACCCGCTCGACATCATTTGCGGAGGGCTGCTCGGCGCAGGGATAGGCTGGGGCGTGGCAGCGCTCTACCGGCTGGGAGCAAAAAAGCTAACACAACGGTATTATATGAATGAAATTTCAGTTGCCGAGGATTTCTCGGCAGCTGAATTGGACGGTAAACCAAACATTACAATTTAGATGCAATCTGGGAGCGAAAAAGTTAACACAACATAGCTATGTTTGAACCAACAAATCCGCAAATCCGTAACAGCACTGCTGAGTTTCTGATTTTTACCAATCAGGCAAAAGAAGACGGGATTGAAGTGCGCATACAAGATGGCACAGTTTGGCTTACCCAGAAGCTAATCGCAACCTTATTTTCGGTAGATAGGAGCGTAGTTACTAAGCATTTGGCTAATATTTATCAGGAACAGGAGTTGGAGAAAAGTTCAACTTGTGCAATTTTTGCACAAGTTCAAG
>JAITQP010000137.1 GCA_031288885.1 Prevotellaceae bacterium
GAGGTCTTGCGCCCACAGCGAGCTGGTCGCCGTAAGGAGCGCAGCAAACAGAAGACAAACGCTTCTTTTCGCAGCCCTGCCGCCAAGCGCAGCAGAGCGTGCTTTTCCTTGAACATGTATTTTGATTTTCATAAATGTTACTTTTAAAAATTAAAGAACCATTGGTTATTATCTCGGCGAAATGCAGTAGGTTTTAGTCATAAAGTTTTAAACATGCATAAAGTTTTAAACATGGGGAGGTGCGTGGAGGGTCTGAAAACGCTTCCGCGCCGTATGCGCAGGCGTAGCTTGCCTGTGCTTACGGCGCAGAAGCGCGTAGCGTGTGCGGAGGAATAGCGTACGGTGAAAGAAAATGTGGGTAAAAAGAGGTGGAAAGTACTTGCCGGGCCGAAAACTTTTGCTATCTTGCAAAATTTGTAGTATAGGCTAACTACTTGATAGCTGTGTGTGTGTGTGTGTGTGTGTGTGTGTGTGTGTGTGTGTGTGTGTGTGTGTGTGTGACGTGCGCGCCTACGCATGCACGGAGGTATGCCACGCTAACCACCCCCTTAAGCCAATCCCCGCTGGCAAAGTATCGCCAAAGTAGCTTGGCGGAGCAGACGTATGATGGTAGCCTTTTTTTCATGGCGTATAAATGGTGTGTAAATAGCGTATAAAAAAATTAAGTTGTCATTAATTTTTGCCTACCCAAAAAATACATTTCATAGACACGGCAAATATATATCAAAAATTCAGGTATTGTTCACCTAATTCGTTTTTTACGCTAAGTAACGTGGTTTATCGCCTGCCTACCAGAGCATTAACCCACAAAATCATTTGTTAAACACAGAACAGTTTTTGGTGTTTTTGGGAATTTTTTTGGAAAATGAAGAACCAAAAACGTCAAATTGGGGTCTCGGATTTCAAATTTCGGAATTTGCGAGCACAGCGAAGCAACCCAGCGCCGCACGCCTCGCGCTTCCCGCTTCCACATGTGGGGCGAGCGCGGGGCATCCCATCGGGATGCATCGCTCGGTAGAAACGCCGCCCACCCCCACCTCTCCTGCATCCCGGAGGGATGCATCCCTACGGGAGGCAAAATCCACATGAATAACCACGCTTTTCTACCGAGCGTTCCATTCCAAAGGAATGTCAAATCCGCGGCACGCCCTGTGCAGCGCGAATTCTCCTCGTACCTTGATGACGGCGGCGGCGGCAACGCCGCCGCCGCACGAAAGAGCGTATGGTGATATGCTGGAAGATTAACTCCGCTCGCAACGAACGCAAAGCGTGCAGTGGTGGCAGTATGCGGGGGCGCGATGTTTTTACCGGAAAAACTTCTCAGTAATGTTGCTACAACGATGCCTTGCTTTCATCATTCAACCCTGATATAACAAAATTGCCGTTCAGGAGTGTTCCTAAACGGCAATTGAGCAAACAGAATTGTTTTATGAAAAAAAAAAAATTACTCGGCCACAAAGGTACACAATTTTTCGAATATTGCAAGTGGGATGTATCTAAAAAAACGCAGGCTACTGAAAGATGCTGAAATTTACGCTGCCGTAGCTCCGGCGCTCCTGAAAGCGAGGGTGCAAAGAAAAATCTTTGCCCTTGGAGTGCTCCAGAATGAGCCACCCGTCGGGGGCGAGCAGCTGCCGCTCAAACGCCACCTGCAAAATGCGCTCCACGCCCTCCATGTCGTAAGGCGGGTCGGCAAAAATGATATCGTACGTAGCGGCGCAGGAGGCAAGAAAGGAGAAAGCGTCGCACCGGAGGCAGCGCATTTGCCGGAGCTGCAGCGCCTGCGCCGTTTTTTTGATGAACGCGTGGTGGCGAAAGCTGAGCTCCACGCTATCGACGCTGCGGCAGCCGCGCGAGGCAAACTCGTAGCTGATGCTGCCCGCGCCCGAAAACAGGTCGAGCACGGCGAGCCGCTCCACCTCAAAGTTCACCGCAATGATGTTGAAGAGCGCCTCCTTGGCAAAGTCGGTGGTAGGCCGCGCGCTGAAGCCTTTGGGCGGAAGGATAGCCCGCCCCCGATGTTGACCGCTGATTATACGCATTCGTAAAGCGAAAACAGGTGGGTGAAACGGTAACCGGCAATGGTGCTCAGCTCGTAGGCAATGCTCATTTGCGTGCGCGGCATGGCCGGAATGAGCGTGCGAAACATGGACGGGAAATTTTTTATGTACTCCTCAATGTCCCCCGAAAGGAGCACGCTCGTTTTGCTCTCCGGAATGCATTGCCTGCGCGCGATGGCCAGCATAAAGTACGCCAAATCCTCGGGCGCGTGAAGCGTAAAGGTGTTGTAGATTTGGAGCGTGCCGTAGGCGTGCAGGGCAATGTCGGCAAAACCGTTGTTGATGTTCACGGCAAACAAGTTCTCCAGCTTATACACGCTCACGTACTCCTGCAGGCGCTTCAGCATGGGCACAGACTGGTGGTAAAACTTCACGCTGCCGTATTTTTCCAGCAGCGCGGCGGCAAATGGGCTCGGCACGGCAAACGCTACGGCGGCGTTCAGCTGCGGGAGGAAGCAGCTGTGCACCTCGTCGAGCTCGTTGAGGGGGTTGTTAAGCTCCAGAAACGATTTCAGCAGGTCGCGCTCCAGCAGCGCGTCGGGAATAAGCGTTGCGTGCCGCGACGCGTACAGGTACGATACGCTGCCAAAGCCGGCGTTGAGCAGCGGCTCGCTGTCGAGCAGGCGTCCCAGCGCGGGTTGCATGTCGTTGTAGTCCACTATGGGCTGCGCGTAGGGGATGGACTTAAAGGCAACGTACCGGCGGCTGTCCAAATCAAGCACACAAAAACAAAGTCCACTCAAATCGCTCTGAATGGACAGGTGTAGCGCGCCGCTGCGCTGCGCATCAAAGGCGCTATCTGTGGCTACAAATGGCATGTACATACATTTCTTGCATTCAATTTTGCAAAAATAGCGAAAATTTCGTTCTTTCCATTCCTCGCCGTAAAGTTTTTTTTCTGTTGGCTGGCGATTAGCGCGCAAAACGTGCCCTATTAGGGTTGTACACGCTTCGCGCCGCTAATCGCTAATCGTTAATCGCTAATCCCTAAAAAAATCGTACCTTTGCATACTCTTTAACCGCAAGAACCGTATGCTCAGCCACCATATTTCCCGCCGCATAGCCTCGCACATGCGCTTTTCCCCCACCGCCGACCAGCAGGCGCTCCTCGACAGCTTGGGCGCGTTTTTGGTTGAGCCGAACGACGAAGCGCTGTTTGTTCTCAACGGCTACGCCGGAACAGGAAAAACCACGGTGGTGGCGGCGCTGGTGCGCGCGCTGCAGGAGTTTGGCAGGCAGGTGGTGCTGCTGGCCCCCACGGGGCGCGCGGCAAAGGTGATGTCGTCGTACTCGGGGCACGCCGCCTACACCATCCACAAAAAAATCTACCGGCAGGCGGCCATGCGCGACGGCGTGGGCAGGTTTTCGCTCAACGTCAACCAGCACAGCAACGCCGTGTTTCTCGTAGATGAGGCCTCCATGATTTCCAACAGCTCCGCCGACCAATCCATATTCGGCTCCGGCCGCCTGCTCGACGACTTGGTGACGTTTGTGCGCACGGGCAAGGGTTGCCGGCTGGTGCTGGTGGGCGACAGCGCGCAGCTCCCGCCCGTGGGGCTGACCCTTAGCCCAGCCCTCGACGCAAAAAGCCTCTCGTTTTACGGCAAAAATGAGCACGCTTTCCTCCGCGAGGTGGTGCGGCAAGCCGAAAACTCCGGCATCCTGTACAACGCTACGCGCATCCGCGAATACATTGAGGCCGGCGGGCAAGGATTTCCGCGCCTGCAGCACAACGATTTTCCGGACGTACACAGGCTTTCGGGGGCAGAGTTTGTTGATACGCTCACCACCGCGTACGGCAAGCTTGGCGTAGATAACGTAATGGTGATAACGCGCTCCAACAAGCAGGCCAACCGCTACAACGCCGGCATCCGCGCCACGGCGCTGGGCAAGGAGGAGGAAGTGGTGCAGGGCGACCGCCTGATGGTGGTCAAAAACAGCTACAGCTGGACGGAGCAGAACGCCGAGCTGAGCAAAGAGGTTGACTTTATCGCCAACGGCGACATCGTGGAGCTGCAGCGCATCCGCCGCTACCGCGAAATGTACGGCTTTCGCTTCGCCGAAGCCACCGTTGTGCTGACCGACTACAACAACGCAGAGCTCGACTGCCGCCTGATGCTCGACACCATAAGCATGGAGAGCGCCGCCCTGAGCGCAGAGCAGAGCCGGCAGCTGTTTGCTCGGGTGCAGGAAGACTACATGCACATCACGCCGGCAAGCAGGCGGTATGCCGCCATCAAAATCGACCCCTTTTTCAGCGCGCTACAGGTAAAGCACGCCTACGCGGTTACGTGCCACAAGGCGCAGGGCGGGCAGTGGAAAGCTGTATTCGTTGACCACGGCTACCTCACCGACGAAATGGTAAACGTTGAGTTTCTGCGCTGGCTCTACACGGCTTTCACCCGCGCCACCGAGCAGCTCTATCTGGTAAACTTCGACAAAAGATTCTT
>JAITQP010000159.1 GCA_031288885.1 Prevotellaceae bacterium
TGCTCCAGCGCCATCACGTCGGGTATGCGCACCTGTCGGGGTTTGCTGCCGTCGGGAGGTCCCACAACGCCGGCGGCCTCCAGCTGGTCCATGATGCGCCCCGCGCGGTTGTAGCCAAGGTTGAGCTTGCGCTGGATGAGCGACGTGGAGCCTTGCTGCGTTTCCACCACCAGCCGCGCCGCCTGCTCAAACATGCCGTCGCGCCGGCTCAAGTCCACCTCCTCGCGGTCGTTGTCGCCGCCCTCGGGGACGTACTCGGGCAGCATAAAGGCGGTGGGGTAGCCCTGCTGCCTGCCGATGAAGTCCACTATTTTTTCCACCTCCGGCGTGTCCACAAAGGCGCACTGCACGCGCACGATGTCGCTTCCGGTGGATACGAGCATGTCGCCCTTGCCGATGAGGTGCTGCGCCCCGGGCGTGTCGAGGATGGTGCGCGAGTCAATCATGCTCGTGACGCGAAAGGCCACCCTTGCGGGGAAGTTTGCCTTAATGAGCCCCGTGATGACGTTGGTGGTGGGGCGCTGCGTGGCAATCACGAGGTGAATGCCGATAGCCCGCGCCAGCTGCGCCAGCCGCGCAATGGGCATCTCCACCTCGCGCCCCGCCGTCATTATCAGGTCGGCAAACTCGTCTATGACCAGCACGATGTAGGGCAGGTAGCGGTGTCCGCGCTCGGGGTTGAGCCGCCGGTCAACAAACTTTTGGTTGTACTCCTTGATGTTGCGCACGGCGGCCTCCTTGAGGAGCTCGTAGCGTGCGTCCATTTCGATGCACAGCGAGTTGAGCGTGTAGATTACCTTTTGGTTGTCGGTGATAATGGCGTCCTCGGCGTCGGGCAGCTTGGCGAGGAAGTGGCGCTCGACTTTTGCGTACAGCGGCAGCTCCACCTTTTTGGGGTCAACCAGCACAAACTTAAGCTGCGAGGGGTGCATTTTGTAGAGCAGCGAGGTGAGCACCGCGTTTAGCCCCACCGATTTTCCCTGCCCCGTGGCGCCGGCAATCAGCAGGTGGGGCATTTTGGCGAGGTCTATCACGAACGTTTTGTTGGTGATGGTTTTTCCCAGCGCAATGGGCAGCTCAAACTTGGCGTCGTTGAACTCCGCCGACTTGACCACCGAGTGCATGGATACAATTTCGGAGTGCTGGTTGGGCACCTCAATGCCAATGGTGCCCTTTCCCGGGATGGGCGCAATAATCCGGATGCCAAGCGCGGCGAGGCTCAGCGCAATGTCGTTTTCCAAGCCTTTGATTTTGGAGATGCGCACCCCGGGCGCCGGAATAATTTCGTAGAGCGTGACCGTAGGCCCAATGGTAGCCCTGATTTCGGAGATGGAAATGTTGTAGTGCCCCAGCGTGCGGACAATCTTGTCCTTGTTTTGCTCCAGCTCCTCCGTCGATACTGACTTGGCGGACTTGGGGTAGTCGTTGAGCAGCTCCACGGGCGGGTACTCGTAGCGCGACAAATCGGCCTTGGGGTCGTATGGCAGCTGGCTTGCCAGCACTTCTGCCACCTGCGGCTCGTCGCCTCTGCCGTCAACCTCCAGCGTGAGGTTTTCGTTGTTCTCCGTATCGTTGCTCTCATCGCCACCATTTTCATCCTCCTCGCCATTCTCCTCCTCCCTATCGTCGCTGTTGCGGTCGTCTTCAGGGTAGTCGTCTTCGGATGGGGTTACTATCAGCTTAATGCCTACGGCTGCATCGGGCTCAAAGGTGATGCTGTCCCCGTCGCCATTTTCGCTAACTTCAACTTCATCTTCTTCAACTTCCCCTTCGGTTTCGCTGTGCGGCTCGGTATCGGTGGTATCCTCGCTGTTGTCGGCGGGTATTTCGGCGGTATTTTGGCTTTCGCCCTGCGCGCTACCCTTGCGAAAATGCGCCGCAATGCGCTGCGCCAGCGCCTTTATGCGCTGCGGAAAGTGTGGGATGGCGTAGCATCCAAACAAAAAGAACGCTATAATGAGCAGCAAGATGCTGCCGAATTTTCCCAGCGCTCCTGTGAGCCACACGTGCCCGATAAAGTATCCGTAATCTCCGCCCAGCCCTGCGCCGAGCGGCGTTTGGCTGCTGCTGCCAACGCCAAACGAGAGCGATGCCAGCAGCATGAGCGACATCAAAATGGCGAGCCACCTGACCGTTTTCAGCCGGCCTACACGAAGCATATGCAGCGCAACGATAAGGGCTGCCACCGGAATGCAAATGGACGCCACCCCAAACCACCGCCGCACGAGCACCGTTGCCAGATAGCTGCCGACTTTCCCGCCCAAGTTGTGGGCGTACGTGCCATCGCCAACGGTAAGCGGCACGCCGGAAACGCTGTGGTCAACATCCCAGTAAAAAAAGTAGGAGATAATGGAGATAAGCGCGTACACCGACATTGCCGCCAGCGCAATACCCGTACCAATGCGCCACCTTGCGGCTTTCACCGCCTTGGTAGCTGTTTCGGTAGCCGCGCCTGCTGTTTGCTTCCGTCTCGCCATAGTTACTTAAGCAGCTTTTCGTAGTTTTTCCAGCTTGTCATCATTTCCAGCGCCTTTTGGTAGCCGTTGTCTATGATGGGGTAAACCACCTCGTAGTACTCGCTGTTCGTAAAAATATCCTGCGCTATCAGCCCTTTGAGCTGTATCAAAATGTCGTGCTTTGCCTTGCTGATTTCCGCCTCGTTTTTGGGCAGCTTTTGCTTTTCGGCAAAGGTCACCAGCTCGTTAAAGAGCGAATCGCTCACGCTAAACTCCTTGTTGAACTGCTTAAAGGTTTTGTACGTTTGCTTCAGCGCGCTGCGATGCGCGTCAACGTAGGAGAGGGTGAACTGGTTCATGATGCCCATGCGCACAATTCTTGCGTGGTACGAGGTGTAGTTGCTCGTGTCGAGCGGCACAAATACGTCGGGCGTGATGCCGCCGCCGCCGTACACGGCGCGATGCTTCTTGAGCGTGAAGAATTTTAGCGAGTCGGGGAGCGAGCTGATGCTGTCGAGGCTGTACACCTCCCCGTTGGTGTAGCGCTGGTAGAGCTCCTTGTAGTACTTTTCGGTTTCGCCGTTGTTGTAGGGGCGCTGTATCACCCGACCGGTGGGCGTGTGGTAGCGGGCTATGGTGATGCGCACCAGCGAGCCGTCGGGCAGCTCAATTTGGTTTTGCACCAAGCCTTTCCCAAATGAGCGGCGGCCAACAACAATTCCCCTGTCCCAATCCTGCACCGCTCCGGCTACGATTTCGCTTGCCGAAGCCGAGTTTTCGTCAATCAGGATAATCAGCTTGCCCTTCTCAAACCTGCTGAGCGTGTCGGTAGCCACAAGGTCTGTGCGCGGCATGGCGCGCCCTTCGGTGTACACCACCAGCTCGTTTTTGGACAAAAATTCGTCGGCAATGCGCGCCGCTACGTCGAGCATACCGCCGGCGTTGCCGCGCAGGTCGAGGATAATGCCCTCCGGCTTTTTGCCGAGCTCGTCCAGCGCCTTTACAAATTCGCTGTGCGAGGTGGCGGAGAAGCGCCCCAGATGTATGTAGGCAATGTTGGGCGCCGCCCAGAACTTGGCGTCGATGCTGTAGAGGGGGATTTTATCGCGGGTGATGGTGAAGTCGAGCAGGCGCTCCACGCCGCGCCGCGCTATGCGCACGTTTACAACGGTGCCCTTGGGGCCGCGCAGCATTTTCATCACGTCTATGCTTTTGATGTTCACGCCGGCAATATTTTTGCCGTCCACCTCCACAATGCGGTCGCCCGCCAAAATGCCTACCTTTTGCGAGGGGCCTCCGGCGATGGGCGAAATCACGAGCAGCGTATCGTTAAACATGTTGAACTCAATGCCGATGCCGTCAAAGTTGCCCAGCAGGGACTCTGTGGCCGCCTTGGCGTCCTTGGCGGAGGTGTAGCTGGAGTGCGGGTCGAGCTCGCTTAGCACCTTGATGACGGCTTTTTCGGTCAGCTGGTCAACGCTTACGGTGTCAACGTACGACGAGGCAAGGTAGTACATAAAGCGACCAAACTTGAACATGGCTTCGTTAACTTTGGGCAACGGTTGTGCGCTCACCGAGTACACGGCGAGGCAAAGGAGCAAAGTGGCTATTTTTTTTCTCATTTATAAATTATTAATTCAGTCTTCGATGATAAAAATGTCTTCGTCGGCGCGCTTCATGTAGTACTGCTCGCGCGCAAGCTTTTCGAGCTTGTCGTTGTCGGTAAGGAGGTCGTCGAGGCGTTGCTGGTTGGTGTTGACCTGCGCTTGGTAGAACTCAGCCTCGCGCTCCAAGCGGTGCAGCTGGTAGGCTATGGTGATGTGCTCCTTAATGCTGTTGTGGTCAATAAAGCCAATCCACACGATGATGGTGGCAAAGAGTAGCGTCAGGATTATGCGCATGTGGCTGGCGCGTATGGTTTTCATGAGTAAATTGAGCTATAATTCTTTTGAGCTGGCAAGGCTTCTGGAAAGCCCCAAAAACGGCGAACAAAATTACGTTTTTTACAGCTATCAAAGCCAATGCAGGACGGCAACGGCGTTAAATAGTATTTAAGCAGGAGATAACTTTTTGCTGTTATCAGCATTTTAGGGTTACTTTGTGCGCCATTTGAAAGAACAAACGTTTTACCGCACGTAAAAATAATCGCCTAAAACATGCTAATAAAGATAAAACAGGTTGTCCCCATCGTCGCTTTTTTGGCGCTTTGTGCGCCTGCGCAGGCGCAGCCGCCGCTGCTGAGCGGGTACGTGAAAGATGCGCAAACGGGCGAGCCTCTGGCGGGGGCGGTGGTGTACGTTCGCGAGGCCAAGCGCAACATTGTTGCCGACGCCAAAGGATTTTACAGCATTGCGCTGCCGCTGGGCGCCTACTCCATCACCGTTAGCTACGTGGGCTACCGCCCGCAGGAGGAGCGGCTTCAGGTGAAAAATACGCAAGCCAAGAATTTTGCGCTACGGCAGCAGGACACCGAGCTGGAGGAGGTGGTGGTGAACGCCGCCCGCCGCGCCAACGTTACCAAAGCCGAAATGGGCGTGGAGAAGCTGGAGATGAAAACCATCAAAAGAATTCCGGCGCTGATGGGCGAGGTGGACGTGATAAAAGCCATCATGCTGCTGCCCGGCGTGCAGCCCGCCGCCGAGGGCACGTCGGCGTTCAGCGTGCGCGGCGGAAGCCCCGACCAGAACCTCATCCTGCTCGACAACGCTACGGTGTACAACGCCTCGCACCTCATGGGCTTTTTTTCGGTGTTCAACAACGACGTGGTGAACGACGTGAAGCTCTACAAGGGCGACATTCCGGCAGCCCACGGCGGCAGGCTGTCGTCGCTGCTGGAGGTGACCAGCAAAACCGGCGATGCAACCAAATTTAACGTAAACGGCGGCGTGGGGCTTATTTCGAGCCGGCTTGAGGTGGACGGACCAATTATCAGCAATAAGCTTTCGTTCATAGCGGCGGGCAGGCGCACGTACGCCGACCTCTTTCTGCCGCTGGCGCCGGAGGAGGGCGTGCGCGACGCCCAGCTGCACTTCTACGACCTCAACGGAAAGCTACTCTACAAGCTGCGCGACAAAGACCGCCTGACGCTTAGCGGGTACTACGGCAGCGACGTTTTTGGGATGCCGGTGGCGAGCATGAATTTTGCCAACAGCGCCTACTCGCTCAGCTGGAACCACGTGTACTCCGACAAATTTTTTTCCACCATTTCCGTCATTGGCAGCGGCTACCGCTACCAGATGGGGATGGCCATGGCCGGCTTCGACATGCAGTGGAAATCGTCCATTGACGACCTTGGCATGCGCGCCGACTATACCTACCTCTACGGCGAAGAAAATTTGCTGCACTTTGGCGTTTCCAGCGTTTGGCACAAGGTTAACCCCTGCGACGCCACCGCCGTAACGCCCATAAGCAGCGAGCCGGAGGCGATACGGCTGCCGGAGCTCAGCTCGCTGGAAAGCTCCGCCTACGTCATGAATCAGCACAAAATAGGCGAGCGGCTCACCGTAAAGTACGGGCTGCGGGGAACGCTGTTTCAGAACGTTGGCCCCGCAACGGTTTACCACTACGATGAAAATTACAACCTTCGCCTCAACGACACCCTGACCGTCTACTCGCGGGGCGATTTTTACAACAGCTACTGGGGCTTGGAGCCTCGCGTAGGCGCCGTTTTTTTGCTCGGCGACAACAGCTCCATCAAGGCCTCCTACTCGCGCACGATGCAGTACATGCACCTCATCTCCAACTCCACCGCCAGCTCCCCGATTGACGTTTGGATGCCCTCCTCGCCCAACATTAAGCCGCAGTCGGCGCACCAAGCCTCGGCGGGCTACTTCCGCAACCTGATGGACAACGCCGTGGAGGTCTCCGGCGAGCTGTTTTACAAGTATATGAACGACGTGGTGGACTACAAAGACCACGCCTCCATAGTGATGAACGCTCAGCTGGAGGGGGAGCTGCGCAGGGGCGTGGGCAAGTCGTACGGGGTGGAGCTCATGGTGCGAAAAAATACCGGACAATTCTCCGGCTGGGTCAGCTACACCTACTCGCGCTCCCTGCGCAAGGTGCGCACGGTGAACAACGACGAGTGGTATCAGGCGCCGTTTGACAGGCCGCACAACCTGAACATTGTGGCCAGCTACGACATTACCAAGCGCATCAACCTGTCCGCCAACTGGACGTTCTCGACCGGCTCGCCCGTCACCTTTCCCGAGGGGCGCTACGTAGCGGGGGGAACCTCCATCCCCATCTACGGCAAGCGCAACACCTACCGGCTGGACGACTACCACCGGCTGGACGTTGCCGTCAACTTTGAGCTGAAAAAGCGCGGCCGCTACGCGCACGAGCTCAACGTATCGCTCTACAACGCCTACGCCCGCCACAACACGTGGTTTATACAGTTCACCGAAGAGCCCCCAAGCTCGGGTATCATGTACGCCGACAAGCTGTACCTCTTTAGCGTAGTGCCCTCGGTCACGTACAACTTTAAGTTTTGATTAAGATTGCTTTTGACGAAAAAAGAATGTATTTTTGCAAATGGAAAATGCAGTATATATTAATCCGCTGACGGATTTCGGATTTAAAAAAGTGTTTGGCGACAAGGAGCTGCTGATAGCCTTTTTGAACGATATCGTCATGCCGGAGGAAAAGATTACCGATGTGAGCTATTGGCCTACAGAGCAGCTGGGCGATTGGGAGTCGGAGCGCAAGGCAGTGTACGACCTGCTGTGCACCAACGCAAAGGGCGAATCGTTTTTGGTAGAAATGCAGCGGGCAAGGCAGGAATTTTTTATGGACAGGCTGCTCTTCTACTCCTCATTCCTGATACGCAATCAGGCGCCCAAAGGCAAGTGGAACTTTCAGCTAAAGGCGGTCTTCGTGGTATCGCTGCTAAACTTTAGGCTCCATGAGGATGACGATGATACCCGCATTGTCAGCAAGGTGTGCTTGGCGGAGGAAGACGCCCATATCAAGTTCTCGGATAAGCTGCGCTTTATCCTTATAGAGCTGCCCAAGTTCCAAAAGAAAGCGGAAGAGCTAAAAACCAATACGGACGTTTGGTTTTTCTGCCTAAAAAATCTCAAGCGCCTGCAAGACGTTCCGCCGGAGGTGGAAGGGCGGATATTCCGACGGCTATTTGAAGTTGCACAAATAAAAAAGTTAACACCTAAAGAAATGGAAGCATATCAAAAAAGCGTATTAGAGTACGATGATATTGTAGATGCTCTTGATTTCGAGCGGAGACAGAGTGAAAAGAGAGGTATTGCCATTGGGGAAAAGAGAGGTATTGCCATTGGGGAAAAGAG
>JAITQP010000205.1 GCA_031288885.1 Prevotellaceae bacterium
GATGTAATTCACCCAATCGTAAACTTATTTAACAGCCACAGAATGTTGCACTCAACTATTTATTAGTACTTTTGTTGTTTCATGCATAGTTTTCAAAAGGTAGAAAACATAACACACAAGCTATGGCAGACTCCAAAATAAAAGTTGGTATCACGCAAGGCGATATAAACGGTATTGGTTATGAGGTCATTATCAAAACGCTTATAGACCCGCGAGTGCTGGAAATGTGTACCCCCATTATCTATGGTTCGCCCAAGGTTGGCGCATTTCACCGTAAAACGATAAGCGGCGTTGAAAATTTCAACTTCAACATTATCCGCTCCGCCGACGACGCTAACCCCAAGCGCGCTAACATTATCAACGTCATGGACGACGAGGTTAAGGTGGAGTTTGGCAAGGCAACGGACGTGTCGGGCATCGGGGCGGTGGCGGCGCTCGAAACGGCTATCCGCGACTTGCAAAACGGCAAAATTCAGGTTCTGGTCACGCTGCCCTACGGCAGGCAGTACATTTCGTCCGTCAACCGCCTGTTTCCCGGGCACACCGAGTTCTTGGCCGACGTTTTTAAGGTCAAAAACTACCTCATGCTGTTCGTAAACCACTCCGTTCGGGTGGGGGTTGTTACCGGCCATATTCCGCTGGCGCAAGTCCCCACGGCCATCACCAAAGAGCTCATCATGAGCAAGCTCAAGCTGCTTAACGCTACGCTTAAGGAGGACTTTTTGATACCCAAGCCGCGCATAGCGGTGCTGGGGCTTAACCCCCACGCCGGCGACGGCGGGCTGATAGGCACGGAGGAGGTGGATATTATTATTCCGGTGGTGGAGGAAGCCATCAGGAACAAAATTCTGGCCTTTGGGCCGTACGCCTCCGACAGCTTTTTCGGCTCCAACTGCGCTGCGCGCTTCGACGCGGTGCTTGCCATGTACCACGATCAGGGGCTGGCTCCCTTCAAAACGTTGTCGTACGGCACCAGCGCAAGCGTGCACTACACCTGCGGCCTACCTGTAGTGCGAACTTCTCCTACGCACGGCACGGCGTTCGACATAGCGGGCAAGGACAGCGCCTCGCCCGATTCGTTTCGGGCGGCGCTATACTTGGCCTGCGATACCTACAGGCATCGCAAAGAGTACGCCGAGCTGATTAAAAACCCGCTACCCGCCGCTAAGCTGGAGGTAGAAAAACAGTAGCGGGGTCAAACACTTTCAAGTTGTAACATGTACGAATACATCAACGGCACGTTAGCGGCGCTTACTCCCACCTACGCAGTGGTGGAGGCGGGGGGCATAGGCTACTTTATCAACATATCGCTGCAAACCTACACGCGGCTCACCGACAGCCGCGAGGCGCACCTCTACCTGCACCAGCAGGTGCGGGAGGACGCGCACGTGCTCTACGGCTTTGCCGACGCCGACGAGCGCGAGCTCTTCCGCCTGCTGATTAGCGTATCGGGCGTTGGCGCGGCAACGGCGCGCATCATGCTCTCGTCGCTCAGCAGCGGCGACCTCACCACCGCCATCGCCACGGGCGACGTGGCTGTTCTCAAAAGCATTAAGGGCATTGGGCTCAAAACGGCGGAGCGCATAGTGGTTGACCTGAAGGGGAAATCGCTCAGGGCGGCCGGCGGCGGCGAGGCGGGGTTGGCCGGCGCGCCGGCGGCGGGCGTGCGCAAAGAGGCTACGGCGGCGCTCCTTGCGCTGGGATTTCCAAAAGCGGCTACCGAAAAGGCGGTGGAGGCCGTATTTAAGCAAAACAACAGGCAAAGCGTGGAGGAGTTAATACGGGGCGCCTTACAACGACTTTAAAAAGCAGGAATTTTGGGTTTTATTTATCGCTTCTCACTAACGTTTTCTCTCACAGCGGCCATTGCTCTATGGGCAACGGAAAGCATGGCCGCCCCCTCCGACGAGGAGCGCCGGTGGGAGCCCGCCGTGAAGGAGTCGGACGCGTATGAGGTGGACTACGATGAGCAAAGCCGGCTGTACACGTTTTACAGCAAAGACCAAGGCAAGCTGGGCACGCCCGCCAAGGTGATGAATAGCGACGAATACCGGCGCTACCAGTTTAACAACGCCGTGCGCGAGGCGTGGACTACCCGCCGGAGCAGCGAAATGAGCGCCGCGTCGAGCAGCAGCGGGGGCATAACGTCGAAGCTGATACCCGACATAAAGCTAAAATCGTCCATCGTGACCAACCTGCTGGGCAGCGACCTCATTAAGTTTAACATACAGGGCGTGGTGGAGGCCATTTTTGGCTACAACTGGACGCGCACCGACAACCCTACCATTCCGGAGCAGTACCGCTCGCACGGCGCGTTCGACTTTAAGGTGAACATGCAAATCAACGCCACCGGCTCCATTGGCGACCGCATCAACATTAACTTTCTCAACAGCACCGACGTTACCTACAACTTCCAAAATCTGCTAAAAATTAACTATCAGGGCGACGAAGACCAAATTATTCAAAAAATAGAGGCGGGCAACGTGAGCTTGCCGCTGTCGGGCTCGCTCATTACCGGCAGCCAAACCCTGTTTGGGGTGAAAACGGAGCTGAAGTTTGGGCACCTGACCATCGAAAGCATCATTTCGGAGCAAAAAGGGCAGTCGTCCACCATCAACGTAAAGGGCGGGGCGCAAACCACCCTGTTTGACATCGCCGCCGACAAGTACGACGCCAACCGCCACTTCTTCTTGGCGCACTACTTTCGCGACAGGTACAACGCCGCGCTCAAGTACCTGCCCATCATTCAGTCGGGGGTAAACATTACCCGCCTCGAGGTGTGGGTCACCAACCGCAACAACCGCTTTGACAACTCGCGCAACATCATTGCGCTCGACGCGCTGGGCAGCGGCACAGGCGCGCCCAGCAACGATAGGGACATGCTGTATGCGGAGCTAAAAAACAGGGAGGCCGCGCGCAGCATGGCTACCGTTAACGCCGTGATGGAAGAAAAAAACCTGAAGCAGGTGGAAGATTTTGAAAAGGTGGAGAACGCCCGCCGCCTTACCACCGGAACCGACTACCGCTTTAACCCGCAGCTGGGCTACATTTCGCTAAACTACCCGCTCAACGCCGACGAGGTGCTGGCGGTAGCCTTTGAGTACACCATGGGCGGCAAAACCTACCGCGTGGGCGAATTTTACGACGACGGCGTGGCGGCGCCAAAGCCCCTGTTTGTTAAAATGCTCAAGGGCACCAACCTCTCCCCGCGCTTCCGCACGTGGGATTTGATGATGAAGAACGTTTACGCCCTCGGCGCCTCCCAGCTAAGCGCCGATAACTTTATCCTCAACGTAATGTACCACGACGACGCGGTGGGAACCAACGTGCCCTACCTCACCGAGGGCAACGCAAAAAACCTGCCGCTGCTGCAGGTGCTCAACCTCGACAACCTCAACAACGCCGGCAACCGCTACCCCGACGGGCGCTTCGACTTTGTGGAGGGCGTTACGGTGTTCTCCAGCGGCTTCTCCAGCGGCGGGTGTATAATATTTCCGGTGCTGGAGCCATTTGGGAAAGATTTGGGCGACAAAATCGGCTACCCAACGGCCGGCAAGTACGTCTACAACGAGCTCTACGACTCAACGCTGGTAAAGGCGCGGCAGTTTGCCGACAAGAACAAGTTTCGCCTTACGGGATCCTACAAGGCCTCCTCCGCCTCCGAAATTATGCTCAGCGCCACCAACATCCCCGAGGGGTCGGTGGTGGTGACGGCAGGCGGCATTAAGCTGATAGAAAACGTGGACTACACCGTGAACTACACGTTGGGGCGCGTGCAAATCATCAACCCCGTTTACTTGGGCTCCA
Source organism: Prevotellaceae bacterium (assembly GCA_031288885.1). Lineage (GTDB taxonomy): Bacteria > Bacteroidota > Bacteroidia > Bacteroidales > UBA932 > JAITMY01. The sequence continues at coordinate 3,808 of JAITQP010000205.1, forward strand.
ACGTGCCCCTGCAGGTTTCGATGGAGAGCATGGAGATGTTTGCGGTGGTTAAAAAAACGCTGATGGGCACCAACCTTAAGTACCGGCTCTCAAAGGATTTCAGGCTGGGCGCAACCATTCTGCACCTGTCGGAGCGCCCGCTTACCCAAAAGGTAACCTACGGCGACGAGCCCATCTCCAACACCATTTGGGGGCTCAACGGCTCCTACAGCCGCGAGGTCAACCTGCTCACCAAAATGGTGGACGCCATCCCGCTCGTGGAAACCAAAGCCCCGTCGCGGGTGACGCTGGACGGCGAGTTTGCCCAGCTGCTGCCCGGGCACTCCAGCTCCATCGGCAAGTCGGGGACAACCTACATCGACGATTTTGAGGCCAGCAAAATGAGCGTTGACCTCAAGCAGTACACCGCGTGGGCGCTGGGAAGCACCCCCGAGGAGGTGGCGAGCGCCGTGGGCGGACGGCACTTCTCCGGCGGAAAATTAACCACCGTTGCCGACCGTCCCCTCAGCAACGGCTACTACCGCTCCCTGCTGGCGTGGTACGTGATAGACCCGCTGTTTTTGCGAAACATCTCCTCAACGCCCACCTACATGCGGAACGACCAAAAGCAGTACTGCAAAAATCACTACGTGCGCGAGGTGGACGAAAAGGAAATTTTTCCCCAAAAGGACATCGTGATAGGTCGGGAGGACGCCAAAATATCCGTGCTCAACGTGGCGTACTACCCCAACGAGCGCGGGCCGTACAACTACATCGACTTTGCCAGCGGCAGCGGGCAGCTCTCCAGCAAGGGGCTTACCGCCGGCGGCTCCCTGAGAACGCCCATCACCAACTTTGGCGCCATGATGCGCTCGCTCTCCATTACCGATTTTGAAACCTCCAACATTGAGTACATTGAGTTCTGGATGCTCGACCCGTTTATCTACACCCGCAGCTCGCCCAACAGGGGGAAATTCGCCAACGGCAGGCTCTACTTCAACCTTGGCGACGTGTCGGAGGACGTGCTGAAGGACGCCCGAAAGTCGTTCGAAAACGGGCTGCCCTACCCCTACGATACAACCCTGATAGAGAAAACCAAGTGGGGATACGTCCCCAGAGTGCAATCGCTGGTCAACACGTTTGACAACAACGAGGCCGCCAGAGCCATACAGGACGTGGGCTACGACGGTATGACCCGCAGTCAGGCGCGCACGTTCTTTGAAAATGAGCACCAATACCTGAGCAATATTCGGGGCATCTTGAGCGATAACGCCATGAAGGTCTTTGAAAACGACCCCTCAAACGACCTGTACCACTACTACCGAGGGGCGGACTACGACGAGCAGCGGCTGGGCATACTCGACCGCTACAAGCGCTACAACAACCTCGAGGGCAACTCCCCCGTGGCGTCGGGCGGGCTTTCAACCTCGTCAACCACCATGCCCAACACGGAGGATATCAATCAGGACAACACGCTCAACGAGCTGGAGAGCTACTACGAGTACTACATTGACCTTAGCCCCGAAGCGATTAGCCCCGAAAAGGTGGGGCAAAACTACATTACCGACGTGCGCACCGTGCACGTAAACGACCCCGACTACGGCGACCACCAAACGGCGCACTGGTATCAGTTCAAAATTCCGGTGGCGGACGGAAAGGCCATCAACAACATTGAGGACTTCAAGTCCATACGCTTTATGCGAATGTTCCTCACGGGATTTGACACCTCCGTGGTGTGCCGGTTTGCCAAGCTGGACTTGGTGCGGGGCGAGTGGCGAAAGTACAGCTACTCGCTGCTCGAAACGCAGGAGGGGCTGGCGCAGCCCGAAACGGGAATGGGTACGCTCGATATCTCGGCGGTGAGCATTGAGGAAAACTCCGACCGCTCGCCCGTAAACTACCTCCTGCCCCCGGGGATTAGCCGTATTATCGACAACACCACCAACCAGCAGGTGCAGCGCAACGAGCAGGCCATGATGCTCACCATTGGCAACCTTGCCGACGGCGACGCGCGGGCCGCCTACAAAAATGCCACCTTTGACATGCGGCAGTTCCGACGCCTGATAATGGACGTGCACGCGGAGGCTATCAACGAGTCGAGGCTCAGGGACAACGACCTCTCCATCTTTGTGCGCATCGGCAACGACTACCGCTACAACTACTACGAGTACGAAATCCCCCTCAAGCTCACCCCCCACGGGCGCTACGCCGACAGCCAGCGCGAGCTGGTTTGGCCGGCGTCCAACAGGCTGGATATTCCCCTCAGCATTTTTACCGACCTGAAGCTGGAGCGAAACGCACGCCTGCGCAACACGTCGGGGATGACGCTCACGTCGGTCTACGAAAAGGCGGACGGGAAAAATACGGTGCGGGTGGTCGGGAACCCCAACCTTGGCGAGGTGCACGTGCTGATGATTGGCGTAAAAAATCCCGTCCACAAGGGGCTGATGAGCCAAGACGACGGCCTGCCCAAGGACGGCATTGTGTGGGTTAACGAAATGCGATTTACCAACTTCAACGAGGAGGGCGGTTGGGCGGCCAACATGCGCCTTGCCGCCAACTTTGCCGACTTTGCCAACGTGTCGCTCGCCGGAAGCATGTCGCGGGCGGGCTTCGGAAGCCTCGACAGCCGCATCCTCACGCGCGCGCAGGAGGATACCTACCAGTACGACGTCGCCACCAACGTGGAGCTGGGGAAATTCTTCCCCGTAAAGTGGGGCGTTACGCTGCCGCTGAGCTTTGCCTTTGCCGAAAACTACATTGTGCCCCTCTACAACCCCTTTGACCCCGACATCAAGCTGCAGGACGCGCTGGACAGGGCTGACCCCGACGAGCGCGAGCACCTGCGCAACACCGCCATCGACTACACCATGCGCCGAAACCTCAGCCTGAACAACGTGCGCGTGGCGGGAAGCGGCGAAAAGCGGCTGGGGCCCGCCGATATCTCAAACTTCACCGTGGGCTACGCTTTTAGCGAGGAGCTGGCGCGAGACGTAAACACCGAGCGCGACTACAAAAAGGAGCAGCGCGTAATGGGCGCCTACGCGTATAGCACCAAGCCCTACGTGTTTGAGCCCTTTGCCAAAAGCGAGGCGCTGAAGGGCAACGCGTGGAAAATAATCCGCGACGTTAACGTGGCGCTCTACCCCAACCAGTACGGCTTCACCACCGACCTCACCGACACCTACACCGAGTACATTGCCCGCAGCTTTTACGAGGGGCTGAAAATGACCCCCATCGTTTTCCATGAGCAGGTCAACAACCGCAGCTACATGCTGGGCTGGGATATTGCCCGAGCCCTCAAGTTCACCTTTAGCGCCAACAACTTTGCGCGGCGCGAAATCTCAACGGGAAGCGAGGCCGACACCATGCCCATCGACAACGCGTGGCGCACCAAGCGCTACAACCACGAGTTCTCCCTCGCCTACACGCTCCCGCTCAACAAGATGCCCTTCCTCTCGTGGACAAACATCACCTCGTCCTACAGGGCAACCTACGCGTGGGAGGCCCCGCAGGTGGCGAGCGGCGTGGGCGGAATGCCCTACGTGGGGAATACGGTGCGAAACTCCAACAACTTCCAAATCAACGGCGCGTTTAACCTCGTTACGCTTTACGGCAAGTCAACCCTGCTCAAGGGCATTAATCAGGAAATGGACGGGCGAGCTGCCAAAAAGAAGGAGACGAAGGACGTGACGTTTGAGAAGACGAAGGTGACCCTCGTTGCCGGCAGCCGCCACACCGTGAAGCACAACATGAAAGACGCCACGGGGATTAAGGTGGAGGCGTTTGACGAGGAGGGAAAGCCCGTAAAGGTGGACATGGAAACGCTGGACAACCGGACGGTTGCCATCCGCTCGGCCACCGCGCAAAAAAACCTCCGCGTGGTGGTGACCGGAAAAGCCCCCATTTCCGACAACCCGCTGCTCTACGCCGGCAAGCTCTCGGCGCGGACGCTGATGATGCTGCGCAGCGTAACCATTAGCTACACGCGCGGCGGCGAAACCATGCTGCCCGGGTACACCCCCAAAACAACCCTGCTGGGGATGGACCAGCAGCACCAGTTCGACGCCCCGGGCTGGGACTTCGTTGCCGGATCGCAGAGCAGAGACTTTTGGGGAAACTTCTACGGAACCTCCACCGAGTACATGCTCACGCGCGCCTACCGCAACAGCTGGATCATTGGCGACTCCACCTTTATCAACCCGTTTACCATGACCGCCGCCACCAACCTTTCCGCGCAGGCCTCCCTCGAGCCTTTCCGCGATTTGCGCATCGACCTCACGGCAACGCAAACCTACTCCAACAACCGAACGTGGTACGATATTAACAACAACGGCAGCGCCGCGCCCGTAGAGGCGGGGTCGTTTAGCATAAGCACCATCGCCATTTTCACGGCGTTTGAAAACCCCACCAGCGAAACCTACTACAAATCATACGCCTACAACCGCTTCAGCAGCTCGCGCATGGATGTTGCCGACGAGCTGGCGCGGAAAAAATACGGCGGCGCACCATTCCCAAGGGTGGACAGCACAGGGGGATACCCCAACGGATTTAGCGGGCTCTCGCAGGACGTGCTCATCCCATCCTTTGAGGCGGGATACCTCAACAAGACCGTCAACGACAAAACCATTCGCTACACCGACTTCCTCTCAAAAATCCCCCTGCCCAATTGGAAAGTAACCTACTCGGGGCTGGCGCGCATGGCCGCGCTCAAGCCCTTTGTGAAGTCGGCGAGCCTCTCGCACTCCTACGCCTCAACCTACAGCATAAACGCCTTTACCACCAACAGCAACTACGTGGAGAAGCCCAACGAGAGGGACGCGCAGGGCGACTTCTTCTCCCCCTACAGCATTGCCACCGTCAGCCTCGACGAGCGGATAACGCTGGGAAGCCTCGACGTAACGTGGCAAAACGGAATACAAACCCGCGTGGAGCTCCGCAAAAACAGGCGCGTGGATCTTAGCATGACCAACAACCAGATTATCGAAAACAACGCATGGGAGGGCGCCGCCGGAGCGGGGTACACCTTTACCAAGATGCCGCAGATATTTCGCTTTAGCGAACGGCAGGCCGCCACAACCCCCTTCACCCTCCGCGCAGACTTCACCTACCGCAACGGCAAAAACCTCATCCGCAAGCTCGCGGAGGACACCCACCAAATCACCGACGGGCGCCGCAACATGGCCTTCAAGTTCACCGGCGACTACGACATCCTCAAAGACCTCACCTTCCGCGTCTTTTTCGACTGGACGGAGAACAACCCCTACGTTTCCGCCGTAAACACCGAAAACATCTCCTTCGGCTTCAGCCTCCGATACGTGCTCGGAGTTTAGCTATCAGTGATTAGTTATTAGTGATTAATGATTAATGGCGAAATGTCTCGTCCTGCAAAAAGTTGACAGGTTACTACTGATTTTCATTTGTTAAATGGTTATTCACTGATGTTAGTTGGTTATGGTTGTTGCTAACTTTCGTCTTTTTTCCCGTCGCCCTGTAGGGCGACGGGAAAAAAGGCGAAAGTTAGGCAGCCCGGTGCACCTCCTCCGGCGTTCTGAAGCCTAAGGACAGGTGCGGACGGCGCGTATTGTACATCT
>JAITQP010000222.1 GCA_031288885.1 Prevotellaceae bacterium
TGGGGTGGTTTAGGGACGCCGGGCGTACGCAGCTGTGGGACTTCGCCGCGGGGACGCTGGTGAGCGACACTACGCTCTACGCCAAGTGGGAGGTGGCCAAGTACACCGTGAGCTTTGAGGCCAACGGCGGGAGCGGCAGCATCGACCCGCAGACGGTGAACCACAACGGCAAGGCGACAGCCCCCGCAGCCATCGCCAAAGCAGGCTACACGTTTGGGGGGTGGTATAGCGATAACGCCTTTGGCAGCGCGTGGGATTTTTCTGCCAGCGTGGTGACGGGCAACGTTAAGCTCTACGCCAAGTGGACGCCCAACGGCTACACGCTCACCTTCGACGCGCAGGGCGGCACGGTGAGCACCACCGGCAAGCCCGCTACCTACGGAGCGGCGGTGGGGATGCTGCCGGAGCCCACGCGCACCGGCTACACCTTTGGCGGCTGGTACACGGCCACCGGCGGCGGCGGCGATAAGTACACGGAGAGCACCGTGTACAGCGCCGTGAGCAACGCTACGCTCTACGCCAAGTGGACGCCCAACGGCTACTCGCTCGTCTTTGACGCGCAGGGCGGCGTGGTGAGCCCCGCGCTGCTGTCCGTGACCTACGGGTCGGCGGTGGGCGATTTGCCCACGCCCGTGCGCGATGGCTATGGCTATGGCGGCTGGTACACGTCCGCCAGTGGCGGCGGAGCGCGCTACGAAAGAGATAGCGTATACAGCATAGCCGCAAACACTACGCTTTACGCCAAGTGGACGCCCAAGAGCTACACCATCACCTTTGACGCACAGGGCGGCACGGTGAGCCCTGCCACCAGCTCCGTCACCTACGGAGCGGCGGTGGGGACGCTGCCCACGCCCGCGCGCGGCGGCTACGCCTTTGACGGCTGGTACACGTCCGCCAACGGCGGAGGCGCAAAGTACACGGCAACCACCGTGTACGGCGCTGCGGCAGCTATCTCCCTCTACGCCAAGTGGACGCCCAACAGCTACACCATCACCTTTAGCGCGCAGGGCGGCACGGTGAGCCCCGCAAGCAAACCGGTAACTTACGGTGCAGCGGTGGGCGAGCTGCCGGAGCCTGCGCGCGTTGGCTACACCTTTAGCGGCTGGTACACGGCTGCCGGCGGCGGCGCAAAGTACACGGAGAGCACCGTGTACGGGATAGCCGCAGATACGGTGCTCCACGCCAAGTGGACGGCCAACAGCTATATGCTCGCCTTTGACGCGCAGGGCGGCGCGGTGAGCCCCGCCCTGCAATCCGTGACCTACGGGGCGGCGGTGGGCGAGTTGCCCACGCCCGCGCGCGCCGGCTATACCTTTGGCGGTTGGTACACCCAGCCCGAGGGCGGCGGTACGCCGTACATCGCCTCCACCGTGCACGGCAGCACGGCAATGTTCACCACGCTTTACGCCAAGTGGATTGATGAGAGTCAGGCCACTTTTCACATTACCTTTGAGGTGAACGGCGGCAGCAGCGTTAGCGCGCAGGAGGTGAAGTACAACAGCACGGTGGCGCGCCCTGCCGACCCCACGCAATCCGGCTACACCTTTGCCGGCTGGTGGAAGGACGCGGGCTTTACCTCCCTCTGGAACTTCCCCACCGACGTGGTGACGGGCAGCGTTACGCTCTACGCCAAGTGGATTTCCGATAGCGTTATCACCTACGTCGTTACTTTTTCCACCGGCGGCGGCAGCGCCGTTGACCCGCAAACGGTGGAGGCGGGCGGCACGGTGACCTTGCCCGCTAACCCTGTGAAAACGGGCTACACCTTTGAGGGCTGGTATAGCGATGAAGCCTTTGCCACCCGCTGGGATTTTAGCGCCGACACGGTAAACGCCGCCATGACGCTCTACGCGCAGTGGACAAAAAATAGCGCCAACACCTGCATCGTTACGTTCAACACCAAGGGCGGCAGCAGCGTCAGCGCGCAGGAGGTGACCTACAACGGCACGGTGACCTACCCAAGCATCCCTACCAAGGTGGGCTACACCTTTGAGGGATGGTACAGCGACAGCGCCTACACCGGCGCATGGGAGTTCGGCGCCAATCGGGTAACGCGCGACACTACGCTCTACGCCATGTGGACAGCCAATGCCTGCATACTCATTTTAGACGCGCAGGGCGGCGCTGTTAACCCCGTTATGCACGCTGTTGCCTACGGGGCAGCGGTGGGCGCCTTGCCCACGCCCACGCGCGCCGGCTACATCTTTGGCGGTTGGTACACCCAGCCCAAAGGCGGCGGTGCGCCGTACACCGCCTCCACCGTGCACAGCAGCGCGGCGGCGTTCACCACGCTCTACGCCCGATGGATAGATGAAAATCATGCCACTGCTCACGTCACCTTTGAGGTGAACGGCGGCAGCAGCGTCAGCGCGCAGGAGGTGAAGTACAACGGCACGGTGGCGCGCCCTGCCGACCCAACGCAATCCGGCTACACCTTTGCCGGCTGGTGGAAGGACGCGGGCTTTATCACCCCTTGGAACTTCCCCACCGACGTGGTAACGGGCAGCGTTACGCTCTACGCCAAGTGGATTTCCGACAGCGTTGCCACTTATACTGTTACTTTTTCCACCGATGGTGGAAGCGCCGTTGACCCGCAAACGGTGGAGGCGGGCGGCACGGTGGCAATGCCCGCCAACCCTGCGAAAGCGGGCTGCACCTTTGAGGGCTGGTACAGCGATGAAGCCTTCGCCACCCCATGGAGCTTCCCCACCGACGTAGTAACGGGCAACGTCACCCTCTACGCCAAGTGGAGCGACGGTGGAAGCAGCGTTACCGTTACGTTTAACACCAACAGCGGAAGCCCCGTGCCACAGCAAACGGCCAAGGCGGGAGGCAAGCTCCCTCCCGTTGCCAACCCCACGCGGGAAAACTACACCTTTAGCGGCTGGTACAGGGACTCGCTCCTGAGCGTCCCGTGGAGCTTTGAAACGTCTCAGGTAGATGACCACGACATGACGCTCTACGCCGGCTGGACGGCTGCCTCCCTGCGGCTGGACGGCCTGATGGTTAACGGACAGTGGCAAACGATAGACACCACCCACACGGACATCAGCTACGACGTGGCGTGCGGCAATACCGATACGGTGTTCAACATTGTCCTCAAGCTGCCCGCCGGTGTTACCAGCAACTTCCCCAACAACGCGCAGACGTGGAGCATCAGCAGGCCGGCTTTCAAAAAGGAGATATCCATTATCCTTAGCTCGTTCAACGAGCAAAAAGAGTATACGCTAACGCTGCAAAAAAAATTTGAGTTCAGCAGCATAGTGCACGTGCAGCTGGGCGGGCGGCTGCTGATGGTTATCAACAACTCCGACCACAACGGCGGGTACCGCTTTACGGCGGCGTTTTGGAAAGTTGGCAACGATGAGCAGCGGGACGGCAGGCTCTACTACACTACCCGCGACGAAAATTCCATTACCGATGAAGTAAACCTCAGCTTGCAGGATAGCGTTGAGGGGTGGCTTTTTGTTTGCCCCCACACGCCCGCCGCGTTTCCCGCGCCACGCGCAGCGCGCACATCGGTTTACCCCAACCCCGTGGCGGCGGGGGGTGTTGTGCACCTCAGCGTAGCGGTGGAGCAGTACGATACCTACCGCCTCCTCGACGTGATGGGCAACCTGCACCGCGCCGGCAGCGCCGCCGAGCTGCAAAAGGGGCTGACCATGCCGAGCATTTCCGGCGTGTACTTCCTCACCCTTGAGGGAAAATCCGGCAAAACAACGGTGCAGATAGTGGTGGGGAAAGAATAGGTAGTGGTGGAAGTAAAACAAACCCTAACAGGGGTTGGAATTCTGTTAGGGTTGAGAAAATGCCCCTTGGCAAGCCTACTGCGCAGGCAAAACCACGCGAAAGCCATAACCAGTGCCTATTAGACTGCCGCCGCCACGGGCCGCAATGCGGCAACCATCATAATTGTTGTCCACGCAGCAGCCACGACGCGGGCTCGTAGGCGGGTCCGTAGGGGCCTTTGCTGGACCTTGAGGATTTGTTGCAGGTGAAGTAGCATAATAGTTAGCGTCATAAAAATCCTTAACCCACTCCCATACGTTGCCGCTCATGTCGTAAATGCCAAGCTCGTTGGGCTGTCTCGTTCCTACAGGTCGGTGTGTGTAGGCGCCGTTAAGAACGGAAGTATATTGGCACCACGCTACCGCGGCAAGATCATTGCTGCCGCTATATTTATAGCTTTGGCTTTTGTTGCCGCCACGTGCCGCATACTCCCACTCGGCTTCAGTGGGCAGGCGATAGCTCTTGCCGGTGGCAGCGTTCAACTTTGTGAGAAACGTGTCAACGGAATAATAGCTCAACCTAAAGGGAATTTGGTCGTCAGTCTGGGTGGGGAGATTTCTACCCATGACGGCAGCCCACTGCGCCTGCGTTACCTCGTACTGACCAATGTAAAAGCTGCTCAACGTTACGGAGTGGGCAGGTAGTTCATTGCTATTGCACGCACCGTCCCGCGCGGGAACACATCCCATGGTGAACGTGCCGCCCTCCACAAACACCATTTCGGGCTCAAACCACTTTTGCTGTGGTGTTACGTCCTTACGTGCCCTGCGCCCTGGCCCCTCCAGCTGCTTTGCCAGCGCCAAAGATACCCGTGCAACCTCGCCGCTGCCCACGCCGGTGCGAAAGTAGCTACCTTTGCCACTCACCTTGCTATCTTTCGTGTCAATAAGCAGCGCATAAAACATGTTGTCGTTGCCTTTGATGTCATCGGTTACTAAGCAAATTGTAGATACGCCGTTGGCTCGTCCCCATACGGCAAGGGCGGTTTTGTCTATGCTCCCCGCGCCTTGCGTGCGCAGCTCGGTGAGCTTTGCCTTTACGGGGTCAGCGGCGCTGGATAGCACCGTGTAGCGGCTGTTGCGGTTAAGCTCGGCGCCTATTTGGGTGGCAAGCGCGTCGCCCAGCGTGTTGTCCATGCCCACCACAAATACCGCCAGCTTGGGCTTGGTTTGCGCTCCGGCGGTCATCATGCTCACTGCCCCAACGAGCAGCAAAGCACACAAATAAATTTTGTAATTCTGTTTCATCTTTTTGAAGTTGAATTTGTTGCTCCCTCTACTCTAAAGGCTTTTCGTGGGAAGTAATCCGCCCGTTGTTTTGAGAGGTTTCTGCTCCTCTGCCCGTTGAAGGTGGTTGGGCGTCCACGTAGGGACATAAAAAAAGCGTGAAACTTAACCGTTTCCCGCAATCTGTGGTATCTACCATAACCAACTCAAAATAGGAATAAGTCAAGTTCACGCTCACGCATGAACATTGCAACCTATTCTTCATTTGAGTATCATCAAATTGGTAGATTTTCAGATCACGAAGAATAAAAGCACAATGCTTCTAAATTATGTCTTAAAAATATGCGCGCATTACCGCGCTGTATATGTCATAGGCACAAAAATATTTATGTATTCAGCTGCAAAGGTAAAAACATTTTTTGTTAATACAAGCAAGAGGGGGTGATTTTTTCCCTTACGCCGAGCGCTGCTTTCCACCGGATTATATCAAGCCCAATAAAAATTTGCGTTAACGGAGCGGCACGCCTTGCGCCGTTGCGAGCGAAGCGAAGCCAATCCAGCGTCGCACACCTCCACATACGGGGCGGGAGCAAGGCATCCCATCGGGATGCATCGCTCGGTAGAAACGCCGCCCACCCTCACCCCTCCTGCATCCCGTAGGGATGCATCCCTACGGGATGCAAAATACACGTGAATACCCACGGTTTTCTACCGAGCGTTCCATTCCTACGGAATGGCAAATCTGCGGCACGCTTCGCGTCATTGCGAGCCTCGAACCCATATACGAGTAAAAAAGGGAAAAGGCGAAGTTTGTAATGTGCTAATAATATGTCTAATGCCATTTCGTCATTGTAAGCAACGAGAAGCAACCGGAGCGCAGCGGAGTTCGGCGTAGCTAATCCAGAAATACGGGCAAGGCAACGCAAAGCGTGCGTCGCTGGATTAACTTCGTTGAGCTCCGCTTCGTTCCGGTTGCTTCGCTGCACCCGCAATGACGCAAAGCGTGCACATAACTTGCACTGATGTGAACAAGGCGTCGCTGTAACAACCCCCCATTCCTAACCCTCCACGTAGAGCGCCAGCCCTTTCAGGTATTCGCCTTCGGGGTGGAAGATGCTTACGGGGTGGTCTGGGGGCTGGGCGAGGCGGTGGAGTATGCGTACGCTGCGCCGGCTGTCCAGCGCCGCAGAAAATACCGCGCTGCAAAACTGCTCCCTGCTCACCACCTGCGAGCAGCTGAACGTGAAGATAACGCTGCCCGAAGGGGCCTGCTTCATCGCAAGCGCGTTCAGCCTGCGGTAGGCTTGCAGCGCGTTCCTCGCCGCGCCGGTGTGCTTGGCAAAGGCCGGAGGGTCGAGCACTATCACGTCGTACTCGCCGGCGGCGCTTTGGAGGAATTCAAAGCCGTCGGCCACGTGCGCCTCGTGGGGCGCGTGCTCCCCAAAGTTGAGGGCAACGTTCCTGCGGGCCTGCTCTACCGCGCGGGCGGAGCTGTCCACCGAGCACACGCGCGCCGCGCCGCCGCGCAGGGCGTACGCCGAAAAGCCGCCGGTGTAGCAAAACATGTTGAGCACGCTGCGCCCGCGGCAGTAGCGCTCAAGCAGGCTACGGTTGTCGCGCTGGTCGAGAAAGAAGCCCGTTTTTTGCCCGCCCTCCCAGTCCACCTCAAACTTGAGCCCGTTCTCCAGCGCAGGCTCCGCCTGTTTTTCGCCCCACAGGTAGCCGTCGGTTGCGCCTAAATTTGCATTGAGGGGCACCGTTCCCGCGCTCTTGTCGTACACCGCCTTTAGGCTGCCGCCATAGACGCTGCGGAGGGCTTGCGCCAGCTCGTTCCGCGCAAGGTACATGCCTGCGGTGTGCGCCTGCAGCACCGCCGTAGCGCCGTACACGTCCACAATCAGGCCCGGGAGCCCGTCGGCTTCGCCGTGCGCCAAGCGGTAGCAGGTGGTGGCCTCGGAGAGCGTCGTTTTTTGGCGGAGGTTGTAGGCGTTTTGGAGGGTTTTTTGCCAAAAATCGGCGTTGATTTCCTGCGGCTCAAAGCTCAGCATGCGCACGGCAATGCTGCCCACCTGCGCATGCCCCATCCCCAGCGGCTGCCCCGCAGCTGAGCACACCTCCACCACATCCCCCTCTTCGGGGCTTCCGTCGGCGCGCGCTATGGCCCCCGAAAACACCCACGGGTGGCGACGCAGCAAGGCTTCTTCTTTTCCGGATTTGAGAAAAATTTTCATACGAAACGAATAAGAATTAAGAACTAAGAGTTAAGAGTTAGGTTGTCGCAATGACGCGAAGCGTGCGGCGACGGCTGTTTGCAAGGAGATTCCTCCGCTCCGCGCGCTCGTACCTCGCGCGCGTCGGTCGGAATGACGGCGGAGGGCGCGCTACAATAACGGGCAACATGTGGGCGGGTTTCAAACCCGCCCCTACAAATGCTCACCCACCACGCTTTGCGCCATTAATCATTAACCATTAATCATTAATTTCGTCTATTGCGAGGATAAATTCGCGGAGAATTGCGGTGCGTATGCCGGTGGTGGTAATCAGCTTGTTGTTGCTGTCCGGATGTACGCGGTTGGAGAGGAATACGTACACCAGCTCGCGCTGCGGGTCAACCCAGACTAAGGTGCCGGTAAATCCGGAATGCCCGTAGCTGGCCAACGAGGCTTCGCGGCACACGGGGTTTGCCTTGCGCGGGTTGGGCTCGGGCTTGTCAAAGCCCAGCCCGCGCCGGTTGCCTGCGGAGTAGGTTTTGGTAAACTTGTCCACCGTTTCCGGTTTTAGCAGCTGCGTGCCGCCGTAGCTGCCGCGCCACAAGAGCAGCTGCATCATTTTTGCCATGTCGCAGGCGGTGGAGAAAAGTCCGGCGTGCCCCGCCACGCCGCCAACGGTGGCTGCGCCATGGTCGTGCACGTAGCCGTGAATGAGCTGGCGCCGAAACGAGTACTCCCACTCGGTGGGCGCGATATTTGCACGCTCAAACTTCCTCAACGGCAAAAAGGCGGTGGAGCTCATGCCCAGCGGCCTGTAAAACAGGCTGTCGGCCATTACGTCCAAGCCTTTGCCCGATACGCTCTCCACTACGCGCTGCAGGTAGTAAAAACCCAAGTCGCTGTAGCGGTAGCGTTTTTCTAAGGTTGGCGTGTTATCCATCAGCTGGTACACTTTTTCCCTGATGTCGCTATGCGCGTAGAGGCTGTCCGCCACGGGAAAGGGGTAATCCTGCCGGTACGACGAGCTGAAGAACGCGGTGTCCAGCATGTGAAACTTGTTGAGGTAGGTGTGCGCGTAGAGCCTGAACGGGTGCGTTTCGGACTGCGAAAGGCTGAGCAGGGGCTGGTTGGCAAACATGGGGCGCATGAACGCCACGTGCACCGGAATCCACGCCTTAAGCCCCGACTGGTGGAGCAGGAGGTCGCGTATCACCAGCTTTTTCTTGTTGCTTGCGTTGCCAAGCGAAATATGCTTTCCCAAGCGGTCGCCAAGGCTGATGGCGTGCCCCTCCTCCATTTTCATGACAACCGGCAGCGTTGCCGTAGCCTTGGTGATGGAGGCTACGTCGTACAGGGTGCTGAGCGTTACGGGGGCTTCGCTGTGGTAGGTTTGGTGACCAAACGCCTTGTGGTAGAAAATCACCCCCTTGTGCGCGGCTAACACCTGACACCCGGGGAAAACTTGATGCTCAATAGCGCTCAACACCATGGAATCTACCATTGCCATGCGGTGGGGGCTGATGCGAAGCTCCGACGGCGCGCCGCACTTGAGGCGTATGCGCGCCGGCTTTTGCACGCCGTCCCCCAGCTTGATGCACTCGGGCACGTCAACGGAGCTTCTCCCGCCAACAGGATTTGCGCCAAACAGCGCGTGAGCCGCCGCGCGCTGGTACTCCTCCTCGCTGCTGTAGGCCAGCAGCACGCTTTCAAACACCTTTGGGTTGCCCACCTTGGACATAACGTAAGGGTTGGCGTACAGCGTCAGCACCGTCCGCTTGCGCTCCGCCAGCTGCGTCAGCCAGAGGCAAAAATTCCTGTCCATGTCAAAATTTCGCTGCGGCATGCGCTGGCTAACGTCCATGTAGCCTACAAGTATCAGGTTGTAATCCTGCAGCGTTTGCGCCAGCGAGTCGTAGGTGGCAGGTCGTGCTTGCTCAACTTTGTAGAGGTCGATAGGCGCGTACCGGCGCGCCACCTCTAAAAACGTGCTGTGCTGGTCATTTCTGCTCACCTCAACGTAGGCTATGCGGAGCGTATCCAGCCGCTTGAGGGGCAAGAAGTCGTTTTTGTCGGCCGCAATGGTCATGGAGGCCTCCACGAGCTGCGTGCGCAGCAGCTGCGCGCTGGGCGGAAAGAGGCGCTCGCTGAGGTTGGCGGTGTTTACGCTCGGTTTGGCCTCGTTTAGGCCCAGCCAGTACTTTGTTTTGAGCACGCGCAGGCATTTTTGGTCGAGCAGCTCCATGGGGAATAACCCGCTGTTCACGGCGTTTTCGATGGTATCAATGCTGACCTCAACGTGGAGCGGATAGAGGAGCATATCGCTACCCGCCAGCAGCGCCTTCAGGTTGGCTTTGGTGTAGGTGTAGCGCTGCGAAACGGCTCTCATCTGCATGCCGTCGCTAAATACCAGCCCTTTAAAACTGAGGTTTTCCCGCAGCAGACCCTCAGACACTACCTTTGAAAGGCTTGACATCTGCATGCTCGTGTCAACTGCCGGCACGCTGAGGTGCCCCACCATAACGCTGCCGACGCCGTTGTCGATAAGGCTTTTGAACGGGAAGAGGTCAACCCGCTCAAAGGTTTTCCGGTCGCTGTTCAGCGTGGGGAGCTCGTTGTGCGAATCCTTGTCGGTGTTGCCGTGCCCGGGGAAGTGCTTGGCGCAGGCCACTACGCCGTTATCCTGCATCCCGCGGGTGTAGGCAATGCACTTGCGGGCTAC
This sequence comes from Prevotellaceae bacterium, assembly GCA_031288885.1. Lineage (GTDB taxonomy): Bacteria > Bacteroidota > Bacteroidia > Bacteroidales > UBA932 > JAITMY01. The sequence continues at coordinate 9,945 of JAITQP010000222.1, forward strand.
GTCCTGCGGATTTTGACCAAAGGAGCGGGCGTTGATGACCGGATTGGCGGGGTCGCTGTTCACGTCGGCTACGGGGGCAAAGTTGATGTGCATGCCCAGCTGCTTGAGCTGTCCGGCAATTTCGACGCCCATGCGGTAGATGAGCGTATCGTCGCTTATCGCGCCCAGCGCAATTTGAAAGGGGAAGTTGGGGACGCTGTCTAACCTCATGCCCACGCCCCACTCGGCGTCCATCCCAACCAGCAGCGGTATTTGGGAGATTGACTGGTAGTAGTTGGTCAGCTCTGCTTGCTTGAGCGGCGAGCCCTGAAAGAAGATAATTCCGCCCACCTTTTGCCGCGCTATCAGGTTGGTAATTTCGGCCACGTGCAGGGCGCTGCCGTTTGCCCTGTTCGAGTACGCTGCCACCATCATCAGCTGGGCAATTTTTTCGCGCGTGCTCAGCGTTGCCAGAACGGAATCTGCCCACGGAACAGGAGCCTCCAGCGTTGTGATGAGATTTGTGCGCGGCTGTGCAAGCGAAAACAGATGCGTAGCGAGAGCAAGCAAGATGCAAACCGGTAGCCTTTTCCTTGTCATGCTTTTGGTAAAGAGCGCTGTTTTTTACGATTTTCCCACAGCAGCAGCGCAATCAGCCCCACAATAATGATGGCAATGGAAGCTTTTGCAATGTTCATGTACAGGCCCACGGTTGGGCGGTAGGTTTTGCTGAAATCGGTAATTACGGTGGCAGGCTGTGTAAACAGCGTGTATTCGCGCTCCAGCTCTTTTTTGGAGGCGTACAGCTTGTTGATGGTTTCGTGCAGCTGCACCTGCTCGCTTTTGCGGAGCGTGCTGCTCAGCTCCAGCTGAACGGTGGAGCTGCTTTTTGAGGTGTAGGCGGCTTGTATTTGCTGGAGCGTTGATATTTCCTGCTCGGTGTAGGCAATTTGCGATTTGAGCTGCTCCACGCGCAGCGTATTCATTTTGTACCCAAAGGTGTTGTTGCTGATAAAGTGAAGCAAGCCCGGGGTGAGGTTGACGTAAACGTCCTCGTCGAGCACTTTCACCATAACTTTAACAAACCTTGACACCACTATGGATGTGTCGTCCCACTCATACTTTTTGGCGTAGTGCAGAGGCTGCACGTTCCCGCGGAGGAGATCCGTATGCGTGAGCAACCCGTAGTAGGCCGACAGGCTGTGAATTTTTTCCGCCTCATGCTCGCTAATGTTGAGCTGGATGGACAGCTCGTGGTAGCCTTTCAGCCTGCAAAGGTTGTTTAGCTTTTCGATGTGGTCGGCAACAATGTTGGTTTCGAGGTTATTGCTGCGGATAATGGCCTCGGAGCGGTAAATTTTGGGGATGCGCCTGTCCATTACAACGCCAACAACCACCCCCAGCGCTATAAATAGCGCCAGCCATAGCGATTTTCTTAGCAGGTAAGTAGCTCCGGCCCCCAGAGCAGCCCCCAGCCACCGGAACAGCGCCGCAAGCCTTCGGTAGATGAGCACTAAAACCTCCAGCAAATCTATTTCATTTTCGGCTCTTTGCGTTGACTTTATGTTGTTTTTTTGGTATTCCATAATAATTATAGTATGCTATTATATTGCTACGCAGATCTTTTACATGTTCTTCTCACCACCCGTTGAGCTATGAAGCTACCAACACACCCCAACCTCAAGATTCTACGGCCGCACAAAGGTACAGAAAAGAATTGAGGTACAATACAAAAACCTATGCCTCGCGAAGCATATAACCAAAGTTAATAAAAATGAATTAAAAATTACGATAAAAACCCAAGTAGGATACCCGCCGCCACCGCGCTGCCGATTACGCCGGCAACGTTTGGCCCCATGGCGTGCATGAGCAGGTGATTTGTTTTATCGTATTGCAAACCGATGACTTGCGAAACGCGTGCCGAGTCGGGTACTGCCGAAACGCCGGCGTTGCCAATGAGCGGGTTAATTTTGTTGCCCTCCTTCAAGAACAGGTTGAATATCTTGACAAACATTACGCCGCCAAACGTTGCCACCACAAACGACGCGGCGCCCAGCAGGAATATGCGGACGGAGTCGAACGTCAGGAACGTGGTTGCCTGCGTGGAGGCGCCCACGGTAAGCCCTATGAGGATGGTTACAATATCGATGAGGGGGCCTCGCGCCGTTTCGGCAAGGCGGCGCGTAACGCCGCTTTCCTTAAGCAGGTTTCCGAAAAACAGCATCCCCAGCAGCGGTAAGCCCGACGGCACAATGAGGCACGTGAGCAGCAGCCCAATGATGGGAAACATTACCTTCTCCAAGTGCGACACCGCGCGCGGCGCCCTCATGCGAATGAGCCGCTCCCTGCGCGACGTGAGCAGCTTCATCACGGGGGGCTGGATAACGGGCACCAGCGCCATGTACGAGTAGGCCGATATGGCTACTGCGCCCATGAGGTGGGGCGCCAAGCGCGACGAAAGGAAGATGGCCGTAGGCCCGTCGGCGCCGCCAATAATGCCGATAGCGGCGGCCTCGCTGGGCATAAAGCCAAGCACGAGCGCCACCATGTAGGCGCCAAAAATACCCAGCTGCGCCGCTGCCCCAATGAGCATGAGCTTGGGGTTGGAGATGAGCGCCGAAAAATCGGTCATGGCCCCGATGCCAAGAAATATGAGCGGCGGGTAAATGCCCTGCACAACGCCAAAGTAGAGGATGTTGAGCACCGAGCCCTCCTCGTAAATGCCTATCTTAAGACCGGCCATGAAAGGAATGTTTCCTATCAAAATGCCAAATCCAATGGGTACCAGCAGCATAGGTTCAAACTCGTGGCGTATGGCAAGGTAGAGGAATAGCAACCCCCATCCCATCATAATGATGTGACCTATAGTCAGATGCGAAAACGACGTATAGGAGAAAAACTGGCTGAGGTTTTCTCCCAAAAATACAAATAAGCTGTTGATATCCATAGTATTATTCAATAATTACCAGTACAGCGCCTTCCAGAATGGAGTCGCCCTTGCGAACTTTTACGGCGGTAACCTTGCCGGCGTGGTCGGCTTCGAGGCTGTTTTCCATTTTCATGGCCTCGAGCAGGATGAGCTTTTGCCCAACAGTAACCGTGTCGCCCTCCTTTACGTACACGTCAAGCACCACGCCGGGTAGGGGCGATTTGATGGCGCTGGCCGCGCCGGGCGCTGCCGTTTTCGCGATGGACTGATGCGTATCGTGCGTGGGGATGGTGGGCGCCTGCACCAGCTTGGGCGTTTTGCTCACCTGCGCCGCGGGACGCTCTATCTCAACATGGTAGTGAGTGCCATTTACCTCCACCTCGGCGGTGTTTCCGTCAACATCCTTCACCACAACTTTATAGTCGTTGCCGTTTATCTTTAATTTATAATCTTTCATGAGAATTCAAAGCTGAAAAATTCAATAACTTCAATTTACTTACTTTTCTTATTCGGCCTTTCGCGTAGCGTGTATATCTTGGAGCTCCACGGCGAGTATGCTTTAGCCACCTTGTTAATGGTCAGCACGTTCGATTCGAGCTCGCTCATCTCCAGCTCGTAGCGGCGTAGCGCGTAGGCAATAGCGGCAAACACAGCGCCCGCTGACGGTTGCTGCTTCTCCCCCGACACCGTTGCCTGCGCCGGACTTTCCTTCGGGATTTTTCTGCCCCTGAACGCGATAACCCAGAGGGCGGTTTTCCCTACGTTTTTAAAGATGATGAATAGCAAAATAAGCGCCAAAAATACCACCGACATGGCGGTAATGGTCATGGCAATGCCGAGCGGGTCGTACGTTTTGAAGCGGTCGCTTGCCGCCTCGAGCTGCACCAGCGAGTTGTTGGTGCTGGGCGTAGTGCGCTCGCAGAAGTGCCACGCGCCCACCCCGTCTTCGGTACGGCCGTAGCTAACGTCGGGGGTTTGCTCGGGGTAGGTAACGCTGTCGATAATCGTGCGCCCGTCGCTGCTGGTGAGCACCAGAAAGCGCGTGTCGTCTATTCTGAAGTTGAGGTGAAACGTGCCGTGCGTTGGCTTGTTGTCCGCCCAGAAGATAACGTGCTGCCGCGGCTTGATGCTGGTCAGCACGTCGCCCTTGGGGATGGGGTACTTTTTGAGGTTGGCGGGGTCGTCGCTCAGGTAGCAGCCGCCAATGTCCACCGTGCCGTAGGAGGTGTTGAAGACTTCTATCCACGAGCTGCGCTCGCCAAAGTCGTCCTCGTAGTTGGTTTGGTTGAGCACCATGAACTCGTTCAGGCGGAAGTCGGTTGTTCTTTGCCCCTGCGCGGCGGGCAGCCACAGCCCTGCCACCGCTAAGGCGGCAAGCGCCTGCCTCCCAAATCTGCCAAGGCAGGCATTGAATATTCGTTGAGCTATTGAAATCATTGGGCTATAAAAATTTTACAGTGGCAAATTATCGTGCTTCTTTGCGGGGTTGCTCTGCTTTTTGGTGGACAGCTGCTGTAGCGCGCGGATGATGCGGAAGCGCGTGTTGGTCGGCAGGATGACGTCGTCGATGTAGCCGTAGCGGGCGGCGTTGTAGGGGTTGGCAAACTTCTCCACGTACTCCGCCGTGCGGGTTTCCACCACCTTTTGCGGCTCGTTGGCGGCGGCAATTTCCTTTCCGTAGAGCACGCCTATTGCGCCCTGCGCTCCCATCACGGCAATTTCGGCGCTGGGCCATGCGTAGTTGAGGTCGCCGCGCAGCTGCTTGGAGCTCATCACGCAGTGAGCGCCGCCGTAGGATTTGCGCAGCGTTACCGTAACCTTGGGAACGGTGGCCTCGCCGTAGGCGTAGAGCAGCTTTGCGCCGTGCAGGATAACGCCGCCGTACTCCTGCGCCGTGCCGGGCAGGAAGCCGGGCACGTCCACCAGCGTAACCAGCGGAATGTTGAACGCATCGCAGAAGCGCACAAAGCGCGCCGCCTTGCGCGAGGCGTTGATGTCGAGCACGCCGGCGAGGTACTTGGGCTGGTTGGCCACCACGCCTACCGAAATGCCGTTGAACCGCGCAAACGCCGTGATGATGTTGGGCGCAAACGCGCTCTGCACCTCCAGATACTCGCCGTGGTCTACAATCAGCCGGATGACGTCGCACACGTCGTAGGGCTTGTTGGGGCTGTCGGGGATAATTTCGTTGAGCGACTCCTCCTGACGGTCGATGGGGTCGGTGCACACCGCCAGCGGGGCCTCCTCAAGGTTGTTCTGCGGCAGGTAGCTCACCAGCTTGCGGATGAGCGAAAGCCCCTCCTCCTCCGTGCCGGCCACAAAGTGCGCCACGCCCGATTTGGAGGCGTGCACCGACGCGCCGCCCAGCTGCTCCTGCGTTACGTCCTCGCCGGTTACGGTTTTCACCACCTTAGGCCCCGTGAGGAACATGTAGCTGGTGTCCTTTTTCATGACGGTAAAATCGGTGAGGGCGGGCGAGTACACCGCGCCGCCGGCGCAGGGGCCAAAGATGGCCGATATTTGGGGGATGACGCCGGACGCAAGAATGTTGCGCTGGAAAATTTCGGTGTAGCCCGCCAGCGCGTTCACGCCCTCCTGAATGCGCGCGCCGCCCGAGTCGTTGATGCCGATGACGGGAGCGCCCATCTTCATAGCTTGGTCGAGCACTTTGCACATTTTGAGCGCCATGGTTTCGGAGAGCGAGCCTCCAAACACGGTAAAATCCTGCGAAAAGATGTACACCAGCCGCCCGTCGATGGTGCCGCAGCCCGTCACCACGCCGTCGCCCGAGTAGGTTTCCTTTTCCATGCCGAAGTTTGTGCAGCGGTGCTCCACAAACATGTCGAACTCCTCAAAGCTGCCTTCGTCCAGCAGCAGCGTGATGCGCTCGCGCGCCGTGAGCTTGCCTTTTTTGTGCTGCGACTCTATGCGAGCCTCTCCGCCGCCAAGTCGGGCTTTTTCGCGCCGCTTGACCAGCTCCATTACTTGTTCTTGTTCTATGCTCATAATTGATATCAGATTTCAGATTTCCTAAGTTACTTTTCGCACAGCTCCGTCAGCACGCTCTGCGTGGACTTGGGGTGCAGGAAGCCGATGGTGAGCCCCTCCGCGCCCTTGCGCCCCTGCCTGTCGATGAGCTGCACGCCCTTGGCGGCCACCTCGCTCAGCGCGCTGTTCACGCCGTCCGCCACGGCGTAGGCGATGTGGTGCACGCCTTCGCCCTTTTTGTCAATAAACTTGGCCACAGCGCCCTCGGGGTCGGTGCTTTCGAGCAGCTCAATTTTGGTTTGCCCCACCTGAAAAAAGGCGGTTTTCACCTTCTGGTCGGCCACCTCCTCAACGTTGTAGCACTTTAGACCAAGTATGTTTTCGTAGTAGGGAATGGCTGCCTCTAAGCTCTTTACGGCAATGCCAATGTGTTCAATGTGGGAAATTTTCATGGCGATATTTTTTCGAAAAATTGTTACGAAGGTACGCAAAATTCAGGAAGCAGAAAAAGGAGTTTTTAAATGGTTTTGATTTTGTGCGGAAAATCAGTTGTTTTCAGCATGATATGGTGTTGATAAAATTTTTAT
>JAITQP010000249.1 GCA_031288885.1 Prevotellaceae bacterium
GGCTATCGAAAAGGCAAATTTCCAGCTGCTGCCCGTCAAGCGGGAGCATCTTCTTACCTATGCCGCGCTATCTACCCCCAAATGGCACAACGACCCCAATGACCACATTATTATTTCGCAAGCCATCACAGAGCGAATGTTTTTAATCAGCTCCGACCGGAAGTTTGAGCAGTACATCAACCAAGATTTACACTTCATTTTCAACGACCGGTAGGGGCACATCCTCATCTGCGGTTACCTTTCAAAGCGTGTAAACAAATTTGCGTTGCGCGCTTTTTTTATTTCTCAATTTTTCTCAATTTACTTTAAACAATCTTTATCTAAAAATGAAAACAACTACCATTCTCACGCCGCTACTTGCGGCGCTGCTGCTCGCGTCCTGCAGCCGGCGTCCCGCTCAGGAGAGCCTCCCCCGCCTTGCCGTGCAGGGCGCCGCCACGCAGCTCATGGTGAGCGGCAAGCCGTTCCTGATGCTTGGCGGCGAGCTGGGCAACTCCACCGCCGCCAACCTGTCCGCCTTAGACACCGTGTTTGCCCACCTGCGCCGCGTGGGGCTCAACACCGTGCTCACGCCCGCCTACTGGGAGCTGATAGAGCCGCAGGAGGGCCGCTTTGACTTCACCTCCATCGACGCGGCGATTGCTGCCGCCCGCGCGCACGATTTAAAGCTGGTCTTCCTCTGGTTTGGCGCGTGGAAGAACAGCATGTCGTGCTACGCGCCCCTGTGGGTGAAAGAAAGCTACGCGAAGTACCCGCGCGCGCGCGCCAAGTCCGGTCGCCCGCTGGAGATGCTGACGCCCTTTAGCGACGCCAACCTCGCCGCCGACCGCCGCGCCTTTGTTGCCCTGATGGGGCACCTCGCGCTGACGGACGCCGCCGAGCGCACGGTCATCATGGTGCAGGTGGAGAACGAAATCGGCATGATACCCGATGCGCGCGACTACTGCCCCGAGGCCACCGCGCGCTTCACCGCCCCCGTTCCCCGCCAGCTAATCGGCTACCTGTCCGCCCACGAGGCGACCCTGCACCCCGCCCTGCGCGCGCGCTGGGAGGCCAACGGCAGGCAGGCGGAGGGCAGCTGGCAGAAAGTTTTTGGCGAGGGGCTCGAAGCCGACGAAATTTTTATGGCGTACCACTACGGATTGTTTGTTGAGGAGGTTGCCCGCGCCGGTAAGGAGGCTTACGCGCTGCCGATGTACCTCAACGCCGCGCTCAACAGCCGCGGGCGCAAGCCCGGGCAGTACCCCAGCGCCGGCCCCTTGGCGCACCTGCTCGACGTGTGGCGCGCCGCCGCCCCCTCCATCGACTTCATTGCGCCCGACATTTACGACCCGGGCTTTGCGAGCTGGTGCGCGCAGTACCACGCCTCGGGCAACCCGCTGTTCATCCCCGAAATCCGCATGTCCGACGACAACGCCGCCAAGGTCTTCTACGCCTTTGGCGAGCACGACGCAATGGGCTTCAGCCCGTTCTCCATAGAGGACGTCCGCACGTCCCCGCTGTCCAAGAGCTACGGCGTGCTCCGGCAGCTGGCGCCGCTGCTTGCCGAGGCGCAGGGCAAAGGCAAAACCTGCGGCTTTCTCTTCGACCGCGATAGCGCGTGGCGCGTGGCGGAGCTGGGCGGCTACCGGATACTCGGGCAGCACGTTTACGCCTTCGGCTGGTCGCCCCGCGCCCGCGACGGCAGCCCGTGGCCCGAGGCTGGCGCGCTGGTCATCCAGCTCTCCGACGACGAATTTCTGGTAGCCGGCTCCGGCGTAGCGGTCACCTTTATGAGCGCCCACCCCGACGCGCCCGTCACCGGCATTGGGTACGTCGACAAGGTAACCGTTGCCAACGGCAACGTAACGCCCCTCTACCGCCTCAACGGCGACCAGAGCCACCAAGGGCGCCACCTCCGTATAGAGGTGGGCGATTGGGATATACAGCGCATCAAGCTGTACAGGTATGAGTGAGGGGGGAGAAAGTTGTAAAGTCCAATAAAATCTACGCTAACGGAGAGGCACGCTTTGCTCGCAATGACGCAAGGCGTGCCTCTCCGTTAGCGTATTTTTTTATTGAACTTTATACACCATATCGAAAATAATAGAAATACAAACATACCAACCATGAAATTTGGCGTTATTTCGTTTTATTTATCGCTATTTACAAAATCTGCAAATTTTGAATTGCTTACTTTTACGCCGGATAACCAAATCAAAATCAAACCGCATTCTAATTTTATGATGAAGCGTGTACTTTTCTCAGCGTTTTGCCTGCTCTGCACCGTTGCGCGGGCGCAAGTTTCTTACGATATAGTTGTTGCGCAGGACGGCAGCGGCAACTTTACGACCATTCAGGAGGCGGTAAATTCGGTGCGCGACTACCGTCCGGAGGGCGAGACCAAAATTTTTATCCGAAAGGGCGTGTATCGGGAGAAGCTGGTAATCCCCGCCTTTAAAACCAGCATTACGCTGGTTGGCGAAAGCGTGAGCGAAACGATTATCACCCACAACGACCACGCCAACATCAACCGAATGGGGACGTTCAAGACCTATACGCTGCTGGTGCTGGGGAGCGACTTCAGGGCGGAAAACCTTACCGTTGAAAACAGCGCGCCGCAGCTGGGGCAAGCGGTGGCGGTGCACGTGGAGGGCGACCGCGCCGTGTTTAAGGGGTGCCGCTTTTTGGGCAATCAGGACACCCTGTTTACGGGCAACGGCGACAGCCGGCAGTACTACGCCGATTGCTACATTGAGGGCACCACCGACTTCATTTTTGGCCCTGCCACGGCGTGGTTTGAGCGGTGCACCATCAGGAGCAAAAAAAATTCGTACGTAACGGCCGCCTCCACGCCCCAAAACCACGAGTTTGGCTACGTTTTCAACCGGTGCACGCTGGTTGCCGACAGCGCCGTTGGCAAGGTTTACCTTGGTCGTCCGTGGCGCAGCTACGCGGCGGTGGTGTTCATGCGGTGCCGCTTGGGCGCGCATATCCTCCCCGCCGGATGGCACAACTGGAATGCGCCGGAGCGCGAGCAAACGGCGCGCTACGCCGAGTTTCAGAACACGGGCGCAGGCGCAGACGCCTCGCAGCGCGTGCCGTGGTCGCGCCAGCTAAGCAGCGAGGAGGCGGAAAAGTATACCCCGAAAAACGTCCTGAAGGGCTGCGACGCGTGGGAGCCAACGGGTGAGGATGGCAAAACGGCGTTGACCAAAACGTAAGCTGAGGCAATTTTGTGTTTTTTACAATAAATCCCTACCTTTGCCCCCAAATTCAAAACTGTAAATCCATTGAGCGTAGCAATAGTAAAGTACAACGCCGGAAATATTTTTTCGGTGGAGAACGCCCTGAAGCGGATAGGTCAGGAGGCGGTGGTTACCGACAACCCCGACGTAATCCGCGCTGCCGATAAGGTTATCTTCCCGGGGGTTGGCGAGGCGGGCACCACCATGCAGTACCTGCGCGAGCATGGGCTGGATACGCTCATCCGCAGCTTGAGGCAGCCCACGCTCGGCATTTGCATTGGCCTGCAGCTCCTGTGCGCGTACTCCGAGGAGGGCGATACGGAGTGCCTCGGCGTTTTTGATGAGCGCGTGAGCCGCTTTGAGGCGGGCAAGCAAAAAATTCCGCACATCGGGTGGAACACCATTCAGGCGAAATCCTCTCAGGCGAAATCCTCCCCGCTGTTTGCCGGCTTGGGCAGCGACCCGTATGTGTACTACGTGCACAGCTACTGCGCGCAGCTGGGCGCGCATACCATTGCCACCACCCACTACGGGCAGCCGTTTAGCGCCGCGCTGCACCGCGATAACTTCTACGCCCTTCAGTTTCACCCCGAAAAAAGCGCTCAGGTGGGTGAGCAAATCCTGAAGAATTTCCTACAAATAGCCTCCTAACCCTAAATTTTTGAAAATTCTATTTGCCAATGCTTGCCAAACGTATTATTCCCTGCCTTGACGTCAGAAACGGGCGCACCGTGAAGGGCGTTAACTTTGTTAACATTCGCGACGCCGGCGACGCGGTGGAGCTGGGCGCCGCCTACAGCCGCGAGGGCGCCGACGAGCTGGTGTTTCTGGATATTACCGCCTCGCACGAGGGGCGAAAAACGTTTGCCGAGCTGGTGAAGAGGATTGCGCGGCATATCAACATCCCGTTCACGGTGGGCGGCGGTATCAACGAGCTGCGGGATGTGGCGGAGCTGCTGTCCGCCGGCGCAGATAAGGTTTCGGTAAACTCCGCCGCGCTCCGCCGTCCGGAATTTATTGACGAGATTGCAAAGAATTTCGGCAATCAGGTGGTGACGTGCGCCATTGACGCAAAGCTGGAGCATAACCGCTGGACGTGCTACCTGAACGGCGGGCGCATCCCAACCGATAGGGACTTGTTTGGCTGGGCAAAGGAGGCCGAAAGCCGCGGCGCGGGAGAAATCCTCTTTACCAGCATGAACCACGACGGCGTGAAGCAGGGCTTTGCGTGCGACGCGCTGGCGCAGCTCTCCGGCGCGCTGGGCATTCCGGTGATTGCCTCCGGCGGCGCGGGCGCCATGCAGCACTTTGAGGAGGTGTTTACCAAAGGTAAAGCCGACGCTGCGCTGGCCGCAAGCCTTTTCCACTTCAAGGAGCTGGAAATTGCCGCCCTGAAAAGCTATTTGGCCGAAAAGGGCATTGCCGTGAGAATTTAAAAATGAGCATGACGTTATTGCAACGGAAAAATCCGGCTCAAATTCGGTAAATTGTAGTGGCTGCTTTCACATTCCGTTAGGAATGTATCGCTCGGTAGAAAAGCGACCACACACAAAACCTGCATTCCGTAGGAATGCAACCAAAGGAGGCATTCCTACGGAATGCCCAGACGACGGTAGCAATTCAGCCCTACCGAGCGATACATTCCTAACGGAATGTGGCTGACGCTTTCGTAATCAGTTGAGCGCCGTTGCAACAATGTCACTAAGTAAATTAAGAGTTGTGGTAAATCCAACAAAGCAAAAAATCTGCCCTGCAGCCGGTATTGCCGCTGTAGCGGTGGCGTGCCTTGCGCTTTTTGTGGAGTGCACATGCCGCACGGAGCGCACGGAGCATTCGCACTTTCCGCTGCCGCCCATTCCGCAGCTGAGCAACGAGGTGTTCACCGCTCCGGCGTTTGACAGCGTAAACGCAACGATGGCGGCGTTCCTCAAGAAGTGGAAGATTAACGGCGCGTCGCTGGCGGTGGCAAAGGGCGGCAGGCTGCTGTACGCAAAGGGCTTTGGCTACGCCGATGTGGAGCAAAAAGTTGCGGTAACGCCCGCCCATGTGTTTCGCGTGGCGAGCGTATCCAAGCTGGTTACGGCAACCGCCGTCATGAAGCTGGTGGAGCAGGGGAGGCTGAGCTTGAACGACAAGGTGTTTGGCAGCGAGGGAATTTTGGGCGATTTTGTTTCCTGCCCAATCCACGACGAGCGCGCGCTGCAAATCACCGTGCGGCACTTGCTGGAGCACTCCGCCGGCTGGGACGCCTCAAACGGCGACGACCCAATGTTTATGGGGCACGCCATTGCGAGCGAACGCCAAGCCCCTGTGCCCGTCGGCATTGAGGATATTACCTGCTTTGTGCTGAGCAAGCCCCTGCACTTTGAGGTGGGCGACCACAGCGAGTACTCCAACTTTGGCTACGCCATGCTCGGCTGCATCATCGAAAAGGTTACGGGCGCAACCTACGAAGCGTACGTGCGCGAAGCCCTGCTAACGCCCATGGGCATTACGAACATGCGCCTCGCCAACAGCTACCCGCGCGACCGCTACCCCAACGAGGCGAGCTACTACGACGTGGCGGGCGCAAAGCCCGTGGCGGCGTTCGACAACCCCAGCCTGTACGTGCCAAAGTGCCGCGGCGGGTACGACATGCGGACGCTGGGCGCGGCGGGCGGCTGGGTAGCCTCGCCGCTGGCCGCGCTACGCTTTGTGCTCTGCGTTGACGGCACGCCGGACGTCCCCGATATTCTGTCGCCGAAGTCGGTTGCCGCAATGGTGCGCAGCGACACGGTTTTTGACCCGCTGGGCTGGCGAATGACGGACGAGCGCCGCTGGATACGAACCGGAACGCTCATTGGGACGTCGGCGGCGGCGGTGCGCGACACGAGCGGCTGGCGGTGGGCGTTCGTGACCAACACCACCTCAAAAAAAGGCGCAGACTTCCCGTTTGAGGTGGAGGATATGATGCAGGGATTGCTGCGCACCATGCAGCGCGAGCGTCGGATAATGGACAGCGGACGGTGCGAATAAATTTAAATATCTTAACATAAAAAATGTACAGCTACGATCACAAAATACGGGTTCGCTACGGCGAAACCGACAAAATGGGGGTGGTGTACCACGGCTGCTACCCCCTGTACTACGAGGAGGCGCGCACCGAAATGCTGCGCAGCGCGGGAGTTTCGTACGTGGAGCTGGAGGCGCAGGGCGTTATCATGCCGGTGACGGAAATGCACGTCAAGTACCTTGCCTCGGCCTACTACGACGACCTGCTAACCGTGCGCGTAACGGTAAAGCAGCTTCCCGCGGTGCGTATCGTTTTTCACTACCAAATATTTAACCAGCACAACAAGCTCATTAACGAGGCGGAGCTCACGCTTGTGTTTGTGAATGAGGCAACCCGCAGGCCCTGCCGCTTACCCCAAACGTTGGCGGACGTGCTCGCGCCGCACTTTGACAAATGATAACATTTTTTTCTGCAAAGCTTGTCCGAAAATTGGAGGAGGGGTTGTATTTTTGTTCAACTTTCTAAATAAAAAAAATTGCGCACTTCTATCCGACATAATATTCCCGTATTGCCTATAGCGCCGGTTGTGCTGGGGCTGTTTTTTGGTTGCGCTACGCAAACCAGCCGTTTCGACGTGCAAAAAACCATTGTATCTCTGGGCGTTCCCGTGCACCAGATAAGCATCTACCCAACCATGCTCACCCCCTTTCTGGATGAAAATCGTCCGGAGGAGGCAACCATGAAAAATTTTCTGAAAACGGTGGACAACGTTCACATCTACCGCATGCCAACAAAGGTGGCGCTGGATGGGTTTGCAGAGCGCTTGGGCAAGTCGGCCTACGTGCAGCTGCTGAATGTGGAGCAGGATGGGCACTGCCTGCAAATTTACGGGGTGAAAAGCCAGCCGGAAGCTATCAGCTCGCTGATTTTGCTGCTCAGCAAAAGCGCCGCCACCAGCGCAGACGAAAGCGAAGCCGCCTGCTACTGCATAGAGGTTAGCGGCATCATCAGCAAGCCGGCGCTGGAGAAGTTGACCAGCATCAACCCCGCCTTTTTTGACCACTACATCCGGCGATTTAATATTCAGTTCTAAATACAGCCTACGTAAAAAAAGCCCCGCTTTCGCAGGGCTTTTCCACAAAAAAATCAAATCAAATCAAATCAAATCTCAAAACCTAAATCCCACCTTGAACAGAGGTTGTCCGAAAATGACGTAATCCTGATTTTCGCCGGTCATGGCCTCCAGCCCGGGCTGCGCAACGAGCAGCAAGCCGGTGTAGTAGTAGCTGATAGGTTTGATTTCAAAGCCGACGGTTAACCCGGGTAGCAGGCTGTACTCAACGCCGGCTACCGCCGCCGCCGCCCAGCCAAACAGCTGCCCCGTGCGAACGCCCGCATCTCGCTTGTCTGCCTCCAGAGAACTTACGTCAATACCTGCGTAGGTGCTTTGCGCCGACAGGCTGGCAAGCTGAAACGTGCCCAGCGCGCCCGCATACGGGTGGATGCGCTCGTTGCCAACCGCAAAGTAGTACTGCCCGCCTACGCTCGCAACGACCCGCGTTTTCAGCTGGGCGTCAATGCTGACATATTTGGGTATCACCGTAACGGATTGGGTACCGCCGTTGGGCGTAGTAACCTCAGCCGTTGTGCCATCTACCGCCTCGCGCCATGGGGTGTTGTTGATATACCCCGCGCCGCTTAGCGACAAGGAGAGCCGGTCGCTAATAAAGTATTTGAGCTCTACGCCTGCCATGTTGACCAGCGAGCTGCCGTTGGGGTCGCTAAGCGTCAGGTAGGTTGGCAGGTTGGTGGTAAGGCTGCTTCCTACAGTGGTAGCATTTCGCGAAATAAGCAAAATGCCATCCGCCGTGTAGAAAAACCCTTTGCCCAACAGGAGGTTTGCCTGAACGCTGCCCGCGCTTGGCGCGTAGCCTCCGGAGCCGGCGGCGTCCTGCGCATGCAGCGACAGCGACCACACCCCGAGGAGCACGAATAGTAATGTTTTTTTTGTCATTGCTACTCCGGCAAGAGGGTTTGCATTTTAGCCTCAATCTCGGCAATGATTGTTTCCACCGCGGTTATCTTAGCCTCTATCGTTGCCAGCTCAGCTTCTTTCTCAGCAATCGCTGCGGCAATAACTGTATACCCGCTACCCTGAACTCTGTACGTAGCAAGGGCGCTGTTAGCATTTTCTACTTTCGTTATCAAGCTATTATAGCTGCTGGGGTTTATCTTACCCTCCAACGTCTCAATATTCCCCTTGATAGTCGCGAGCGCACCGGAAGCATTGTTCAACGTGTTGTAAATGGTTGCCAGATTAGTAGCATGGCTGTTTGCCGCGGTGTAAGCGGCGGATGCTGCGCTGGACTCTACTTGGGCTGCTTGCGCTTTTTCGGCTTGCGCATTTACTACGGCTATTTGCGCGGATATTTCCTTGCTTGTAGCGTCTGCCAAACCTTTGTATTTGCTTACCAAGCCGTTGTAGTAGGTAATAGTGCTATTCACCCAGCCCAGCACGGTTTGGCACCTTGCCTTAACGTCGGCATCAGTAGCGCTGCTAATCTGCTCCTCAAGCCATTTTCTGGTAGGATAGTCATATGACGGAGTTTGATAGCTCACATTATCAAAGCCTGTGAGTTGTTGAGTAGAAATGTATCCGCTCTTTAAATAGTTAAGCCTTCCGGTTGCATAGCTAACTATGGTTTGATAGCCACCTGTTTTGGTAACGTAGTACTGTTGAGATACAATATCGCCTGTAAATGTAGTAGAGAGGTAGTAGTTCAGGTAGCGCAGCGTATCAGGAATGAGAAGCGACACACCGGAGTAAGCTATCTTGTCCTCAAGGTTGCTTAGCTTACTCTTTTCAGCGGCCAGCTTAGCGCTTTCTTCGCTATACTTCTGCTGCGCCGTTGTGTAGGCTCCATTCTTCTGGGCGGCTTCGAGCTTTGCTTTGTCCCAATCGAGCTTTGCGTCGTCCACTTTGGCTTGGAGCTCCTCTACGGTTAGGCCGTCTAAGGCTTTGTACTTCGCCAGAAGGTCTTTAGCGTTTTTCAGCTCCTCACCCGCTTTTATGGAATCGCTCACCAGCCACGCCAGATGGTCGGCGTTAACGCCATACCGTAGCGTAAGAATAGCGTTCTTTGCCTCTATCTTATCGCCCAGCAGGGATGATTTTTGTGCATAGTAACCGATTGATGTGCTAAACAGCTGGTTATAGAGCATCTGATACTGCGTCAGCTTCGGGTTATCCGCCAAAGCCTGCGCCTCTGCCAGCGCTAACGCTTTCTTTGCGGCAACCAACGCAGAGTCCGCCTGAGCTAAAGCCGCCTCTTGCTGACGAAGGGTAGTTTTGAGCTTCTCCTTTTCTCCCTCCAGCGTAAGCTTTTCTATTTCAACCTCTAACTTCTTAAGTTCCGCCTCAGCCCTCTTGTACTCCGCCTCAGCCTTTTGGTACTCTACTTCGGCCTCCAGCTTAGCGGCGTAGCCTTTCCGTATGGCGCTCACGCTTTCAGATTCAACGTTGTCCACGCACTGGTTGAACAGAACGCCTAAAAAGAAAAGCCCCAAAATGAGCGATAGCCCAAAAATGAGCGATAATAATGGTGATTTTTTCTTGATTTCTTGTGAATTGGTAATTGTATTCATGATTTTTGTGTTTTTAATATTAATAGTAAAAAATCTAAATTGAATTTATTTTATGCTAATAGGTATTTTTATGGCGGCACATACGCCGCCGGTATTGGTGAGGGGTTGCCCCTATGGGGAGGCGGTGCGTGGGGGAGCGCGGCATAGCCGGCTGTCAGGCATAGCTGCAGCACAAAATAGGCGCCTGTGCGCTGAGCGAGGCAGCGCAGGGCTATACTTGTAGCTGTGAAATAAATTTTGTATCTTAGCGCGCTTGGTGTGTGTGTGTGTGTGTGTGTGTGTGTGTGTGTGTGTGTGTGTGTGTGTGTGTGTGTGTGTGTGTGTGTGTGTGTGTGTGTGTTGCTATGCGCATTTGTCACGAA
>JAITQP010000257.1 GCA_031288885.1 Prevotellaceae bacterium
CGTCAATAAGCAGCGCGTAAAACATGTGGTCGTTGCCTTTGATAGCGTCGGTTACCAAGCATATCGTAGATACGCCGTGTGTACGCCCCCACTCGGCAAGGGCATTTCGGTCTATGTTCCCCGCGCCTTGCGCGCGCAGCTCGGTGAGCTTCGACTTCACGGGGTCGGTTGCGCCGGATAGCACGTCATAGCGGCTGTTGCGGTTAAGCTCGGCGCCTATTTGGGTGGCAAGGTTGTCGCCATCCGTGTTGCTTGCCATGCCCACCACAAATACGGCCAGCTTGGGCTTGCCGGAGCCTTGCGCTCTGGCGGTCATCATGCCTACTGCCCCAGCGAGTAGCAAAGCAGCTAAATAAATTTTGTAATTCTGTTTCATTTTTTTATTATTTTAATGAATTTGCTTTCCCTCTACTCTAAAGGCTTTTCGTGGGAAGTAGTTCGCCCGTTGTTTTGAGAGGTTTCTGCTCCTCTGCCTCTTGGAGGTGGTTGGGCGTCCACGTATGGACATAAAAAAAGCGTGAAACTTAACTGTTTCCCGCCATCTGTGGTATCTGACATAACCAAATTATGTAGGAATAAGTCAAGTTCACGCTCACGCGTGAACACTGCAACTTATTCTTCACATAATATCGTCAAATTGTCAGATTATCTAATAAACGAAGAATAAAAGCACAATGCTTCTTAAATATGTCTTAAAGGTATGCGCGCATTACTGCGCTGTATGTGTCATAGGCACAAAATTTTTTATATTTGTTCAGCTGCAAATGTACAAATAATTATTTCAATTGTCCAAATTGAAGTAAAAAATTCTCACCTCCGTCTGTTTCGCTCTGGATTGCTTCGCTTCGCTCGCAATGACGCGAAGCGTGCAGGGAGCGGGCGGCAACCGTATGCACGCTTTGCGCCATTTTCAGCGGAAACCACTCTTTCCGCACCATTGAGCCGGATTTTTGCTACCTTTGCGGAGCAACGTGCTAATCAAACACTCCAAGGCTATGCTAACAAAACAGCAAGCCATCTCATTTGGGTGATGAAAATGAGATTGCGGAGCGGCGCACCGCGCGCAACGACCGGCGGTCTGCACGCTCCGCGCCGCTAATCACTAATCGCTAATCGCTAATAAAAATGCTTTCTCCCGAGCTCGACGCCTACTGCCTTAGCCACTCCACGCCGGAGCCGGAGCTGCTGCAAGCGCTATCGCGCGAAACGCACCTGAGGGTGGTGCAGCCGCGCATGCTGTCGTGCTGGCAGCAGGGGCTGCTGCTGCAGCAGCTGGCCGCGCTGGCAAAACCCAACAACATGCTGGAGATAGGCACGTTTACCGGCTACTCGGCGCTGTGCCTGTCCGCCGCGCTGCCGCCGCACGGCGAGCTGCACACCTACGATACGGACGACGAAGCCCTCGAAATTGCGCAGGCGTTTATCGCCCAGTCGCCGCGGGCGGGGCAAGTAAAGGTGCACCACCAGAGCGCGCTGGAGGGCGCGCCGCTGCTGGGAAAAATGTTTGAGCTCATATTCATCGACGGCGACAAGCGCGAGTACCCCGACTACTACCGCATGGCGCTTCGCCTTGCGCCCTCCGGCGGGCTTATCGTTGCCGACAACGTGCTCTGGAGCGGAAAAATACTCTCCGCGCCCCACGCCGGCGACAAGCATACGCGGGCGCTGCAGGAGTTTAACGAAATGGTGCGCAGCGACAGCGCGGTAGAAAAAATTATGCTACCTTTGCGGGACGGTTTAACTATTATCAGGAAAAAATAAACGTAATGAACAAGAAAGTACTTCTAATGATTCTCGATGGCTGGGGCAACGGCAAGCACGACCGCACCAACGCCATCTACACGGCGGGCACGCCCACCATGGCGCGCCTTGCAGGCCGCTACCCCACCTCGGAGCTGCTCACCTGCGGCGAAAACGTGGGGCTGCCGGACGGGCAAATGGGCAACTCCGAAGTGGGGCACCTCAACATTGGCGCGGGGCGCGTGGTGTATCAGGATTTGGTGAAAATCAATCGGGCGTGCCGCGACAACAGCATTCTGCAAAACCCCGAGGTGGCGGCGGCGTTTGAGCACGCCAAGCGCAGCGGAAAGCAGCTCCACCTCATGGGGCTGGTGTCCGACGGCGGCGTGCACAGCTCCATCGACCACCTCTACAAGCTGTGCGACGTGGCGGGAACGTACGGCCTGCAAGGGCGCACCTTTGTGCACTGCTTTATGGACGGGCGCGACACCGACCCCAGAAGCGGCAAGGGCTTTATTGAGCAGCTGCAAAATCACCTCAAAACGTCGTGCGGCGAGGTGGCCTCCATCGTAGGCCGCTACTACGCCATGGACAGGGACAAGCGCTGGGAGCGCGTGCGCGAGGCCTACGATTTGCTGGTGCGCGGCGCCGGCGTTGCCGCCGCAGACCCCGTGCAGGCCGTGCAGCAATCCTACGACGAAAACGTTACCGACGAATTTATCAAGCCAATTGCCTGCGCGCAGGGGCGAGGGCGAGTACAGGAGGGCGACACCGTTATCTTCTTCAACTTCCGCAACGACCGCGCCAAGGAGCTGACCATCGCGCTCACGCAGCAGGACATGCCGGACTTCGGCATGAGCGTTGTCCCGCTCTACTTCTGCACCATGACGCCCTACGACGACAAGTTTGGCGGGCTGCACATCCTGTTCGATAAGGACAACGTGCAGAACACGCTGGGCGAGGTGCTCGCAAAGGCGGGCAAGAGCCAGCTGCGCATAGCCGAAACCGAAAAGTACGCGCACGTAACCTTTTTCTTCTCCGGCGGGCGCGAGGCCACGTTCAGCGGCGAGGAGCGCATCCTCATCAGCTCGCCCAAGGTGGCCACCTACGACCTGCAGCCCGAAATGAGCGCGCCGCTCGTGAGGGACGCGCTGGTGGCGGAGCTCGGCAAGCAAAAGTTCGACTTTATTGCCCTCAACTTTGCTAACGGCGATATGGTGGGGCACACCGGCATTTACGAGGCCATCGTAAAGGCGGTAAAAACCATCGACGGCTGCGTGGGCGAGGTGGTGAAGACCGCGCAGGACAACGGCTACACGGTGCTCATCACCGCCGACCACGGCAACGCCGACAACGCCGTCAACGCCGACGGCTCGCCCAACACCGCGCACTCGCTCAACCCCGTGCCCTTTATCGTGGTGGACAGCGACGTGAAGCGCGTTGCCAACGGCGTGCT
>JAITQP010000100.1 GCA_031288885.1 Prevotellaceae bacterium
CTCTTTTGCAAACAAAAATGACGCGATGGCAATTTTTGAAAATGAATTAGAAAACGGCATCCTCTCCTTTTGGCTTAACCGTATGCAGGACAACGAGCACGGCGGCTTTTACGGTCGCATAGACGGGGAGGGCACGCTGCATCCGCAGGCCAACAAGGGCGCTGTGCTCAACGCCCGCATCCTGTGGACGTTCTCTGCCGCGTACCGCCTCCTGCAAAAGCCCGAGTACAAGGCCGCCGCGCAGCGCGCCTTCGACTACATAGCCGATTACTTTATAGACGCAACCTTTGGCGGCGTGTACTGGGAGCTGGACTACAAGGGGCGTCCGGTAAACGATAAGAAGCAAATGTACGCACAGGGATTTGCCCTCTACGGCTTTTCGGAATTTTACCGCGCCACCGGCAGCGCAAGGGCGCTGGAGCTTGCCAAAGATTTTTTTTACCTGATAGAAAAACACCGCGACAGCGCGGCGGGCGGCTACCTCGAGGCCTACACGCGCGGGTGGAGCGCCATCGACGACGTGCGCCTGAGCAGCAAGGACGCCAACGAAAAGAAGTCCATGAACACCCACCTGCACATCCTTGAGCCATACGCCAACCTGTGCCGCGTGTGGAGCAACCCGCAGCTGCGCGAAGCGCAACGAAAGCTCATCGCCCTGTTCACGGAAAAAATGCTGGACAAATCCGGCCATCTCAGCTTGTTTTTCGACGAAGCGTGGAGCGTGAAGTCGTCGTCGGTGTCCTACGGGCACGACGTTGAGGCGTCGTGGCTGCTGTGGGAGGCGGCGGAGGTTTTGGGCGACGCAACGTTGCTGGAGCAGCTGAGGCCGCTCTCGCTGCGGCTTGCCGACGCGGCGGCGGAAGGCTTGCAGCCCGACGGCAGCCTGATTTACGAGCGCGACGGCAACCGCATCGACCGCGACCGCCACTGGTGGGTGCAGGCCGAAGCCGTCGTCGGGTTTCTCTACGCCTACAAAAACTCCGGCAACGAAGCTTACGCAGAAAGGGCCGCCCGCGCGTGGCGGTATATCCAAAACAACATTGTTGATAAGGCCGGCGGCGAGTGGCGCTGGAGCCGCAAAGCCGACGGCAGCCCCAACCGCGCCGACGACAAAGCGGGGCTATGGAAATGCCCGTACCACAACGGGCGCATGTGCATGGAAATTATAGAACACTTTAAAAATTCATCGGTTATGAAAAAAGCATTTTTTCCCTTAGCCGCCGCAGCGCTTTCCGGCTGCGTGGCGCAATCGCAAGGCGACGTTGACAGGCAGGCCGCCGAGCTCGTAGCGCAAATGACGCTCGAAGAAAAAATCGGGCAGATGGCGCAAATCAGCATCGACATGCTGTGCAAGGGCGAGGACACGCCGCCCACCAGTACCTTGCAGCTGGATATGGATAAGCTGCGCGAGGCGGTGGTGAGCTACCACGTGGGCTCCATTCTCAACTCGCCCAACACCCGCGCGCGCACCACCGAGTGGTGGAACAACGCCATTGCTCAAATGCAGGAGGTGGCAACGAAAGAAACACGCCTGAAAATCCCCATCCTGTATGGGCTGGACGAAATTCACGGCGCTACCTACGTGGCAGGCTCCACGCTATTTCCGCAGGAAATAGCGCTGGCGGCCACATGGAACCCCGCGCACGCCAAGCGCATGGGCGAAATTGCCGCCTACGAAACCCGCGCCGCCAATGTGCCATGGAACTTTGCGCCGGTGCTCGACTTGGGCGTTGACCCGCGCTGGGCGCGGCAGTACGAGAACTTCGGCGAAGACCCCTACCTCTCGTCGGTGTTCGGCTACCAGCTGGTGAAGGGCTACGAGGGCGACGGCAACAACGTTGCCGACCCCACAAAGGTGGCCGCCTGCATGAAGCACTTCATCGGCTACTCGGCGCCCGTGAGCGGGAAAGACCGCACGCCTGCCTACATCCCCACGCACGTGCTGCTGGAGTACCACGTGCCGCCGTTCCAAGCCGCCATCGACGCGGGCGTGCAAACCGTGATGATTAACTCGGGCAGCGTCAACAACCAGCCCGTGCACGCCAGCTACGAGCTGCTCACTCAATTGCTGCGCGAACAAATGGGCTTCAACGGCATGATTGTAACCGACTGGGAGGACGTCAACAACCTCTACCGCCGCGAAAAAATGGCGTCGTCCGTAAAGGAGGCCATCAAGGCGAGCATAAACGCCGGCGTAGATATGTCGATGATACCCTACGACTACAAGGAATTTTGCACGCTGCTCCGCGAGCTGGTGGACGAGGGCGCTGTGCCGCTGTCGCGCATCAACGACGCGGCAGCGCGAGTAGTGGCGCTAAAGCTGAAGCTAAATTTGCTCAGCACGCCCAACACGCTTCGCCACGATTATCCGGAGTTTCACTCCAAAGCCTTTCAGGAGGCGTCTTACGAGGCTGCCGCCGACGGCATCACCCTGCTGAAAAACGATAACAACATTTTACCGCTGAAAAAAGGTGCAAAGATTTTGGTGGCTGGCCCCAATGCTGTGAGCAAGCGCGCGCTCAACGGCGGGTGGACGTTCTCGTGGCAGGGCGAAAAAATAGATGAGTTTGGCGACGAGTGCCTCACCCTGCTGGAGGCAATACAGCAAAGCTTTGGCAAGGAAAATGTGGCGTACGTTTCGGGCGTAAGCTACACCAACGCCACAGAATACGCCACCGAGCACAAGGATAAATTCGGCGAAGCCGTAGCGGCCGCAAAAAACGCGGAGTACGTTGTTTTATGCTTGGGTGAAAATTCGTACTGCGAAAAGCCCGGCGACCTCCACGATTTGTACCTGAACGACCTGCAAACCGAGCTGGCGCAGGAGATGCTGAAAACCGGAAAGAAGATAGTTGTTGTTTTGAGCGAAGGTCGCCCGCGCGTGATTTCCAAATTTTCGTCAAAGGTGGACGCCATTGTGCAGACCTACCTCTCCGGCATGTACGGCGCTACGGCGCTTGCCGACGTGCTCTCCGGAAAGGTAAATCCCTCGGGCAAGCTGCCCTACACCTATCCGGCGTTCCCCAACTCGCTGGTACCCTACTACCACAAGCACAGCGAGGAGCAGAAGAAAAGCGCTGGCGTTTACAACTACGAGGGCGACTTCAACCCCGAGTATCCCTTCGGCTTTGGGTTAAGCTACACTACATTTGAATACGCCAACCTGAAAATCGACAAAACGCAGCTGCCGCTTGGCTCCAGCGAGGAGGTTGAAGTTTCGGTAGACGTAAAAAACACCGGCAGCCGCGAGGGGAAAGAGGTGGTGCAGCTCTACTCAAGCGACCTTTACGCCTCGCTCATCCCCGATGTGCGGCGGCTGCGGCGTTTTGAGAAAGTTGCGCTGAAGCCCAACGAAACCAAAACCGTGACGTTCCGGCTTACGCTCAACGACCTCTCATTTGTCAACTTGGACAACCGGCGCGTGGTAGAGCGCGGCGACTTTGAGCTGCAAATCGGCGCATCGTCGGGGGATATAAAGGCAACGGCGCTGTTTACGGTGCTGTAGGTCATCAGCGTGGAGGCAAAAAGAGAGGCTGTCTCGGTCAGACAGCCTCTCTTTTGTTTTCCGTCATGCTTCGATTTTGACGAGCACGGCGGCGGTTACATTCTTTCCGGCAGCTCTATGCCGAGCAAGCTCATGGCTGTTTTCAGCACCTTGCCCACCTGCGTGAGCAGCGCCAAGCGTTGCTGCTTTACCGCTGCATTCTCCTCCTTCAAAACGGAAACATCGTGGTAGTACTGGTTAAACTCTTTTGCCAGCTCAAAAGCGTAGTTGGCTATCAGCGCAGGCGAGCGCTCCGTGCCGGCTTGCGCCACCACCTGCGGAAAGGCGGCCATGCTTTTTACCAGCTCCACCTCGCGCTCGCCCAGCTCCGCGGCGGCGGCGCTTGGCTCCAGCTGCTGCTCTTGCGCCTTGCGCAGCACCGAGCAAATGCGGGCAAACGTGTATTGTATAAATGGGCCGGTGTTCCCGTTAAAGTCAATGGACTCTTTGGGGTCAAAGAGCATGGTCTTTTTGGGGTCAACTTTGAGGATAAAATACTTGAGCGCGCCCAAGCCAACCGTGCGAAACAGCTGCTGTTGCTCCTCCTCCGCCATGTCGGTCAGCTTGCCCAGCTCCAGCGAGGTTTCGCGGGCGGTGGCAATCATGCCCGCTATCAAATCGTCGGCGTCAACAACCGTGCCCTCGCGCGACTTCATTTTGCCCTCGGGCAGCTCCACCATGCCGTATGAGAGGTGGTTGATGCTGCCGGACCAAGCGTAGCCGAGCTTCTTGAGGATGAGCTTGAGCACCTGAAAGTGGTAGTTTTGCTCATCTCCCACCACGTAAATCAGCTCGCTGAAGCTGTACTCCGAAAAGCGCTGTCGGGCGGTGCCCAAATCCTGCGTCATGTACACCGACGTGCCGTCCGAGCGCAGCAGGAGCTTTTGGTCAACGCCGTTGTCGGTGAGGTCGCACCACACCGAGCCGTCCTCCTTTTTGAAAAACACGCCTTTCTTCAGCCCCTCCTTCACAATCTCCTTGCCCAGCAGGTAGGTTTTCGACTCGTAGTAGGTTTTATCGAAAGATACGCCCAGCTGCCGGTAGGTGGCGTCGAAGCCCTCATACACCCAGCTGTTCATGTCCTCCCACAGGTCAAAAACGTCGTCGTTGCCCTGCTCCCACAGGAGGAGCATGTTTTGCGCCTCCTGCAGGATGGGGGCTTGCTTTTTTGCCTCGTCCTCCGCTACGCCGGTGTGCATGAGCGCCGTCACCTGACGCTTGTACTCCTTGTCAAACCTAACGTAGTACTCGCCCACGAGGTGGTCGCCCTTTTTGCCCGACGACTGCGGCGTTTCGCCGTTGCCAAACTTTTGCCACGCCAGCATTGACTTGCAGATGTGAATACCCCTATCGTTCACCAAGTTTACCTTGATGACCTTATGCCCGTTGGCTTCAAGAATTTTTGCCACCGAGTAGCCCAGCAGGTTGTTGCGGATGTGCCCCAAGTGCAGCGGCTTGTTGGTGTTGGGCGACGAGTACTCCACCATCACCGTTTTGCCGGAGGGCGGGAAGTGCCCGAACGCCTCATCGCCGGCTATTTGCGACAGCTGCTCGCGCCAAAAGGCGTTGGATAGCTTAATGTTGAGGAACCCCTTTACGACGTTAAAGGCTTCCACCTGCGGCACGTTTGCGGCGAGCCACTCGCCCACCTCTGCGCCCGTTTCCTCCGGCGATTTGCCGCTAAACTTGGCGAGGGCAAAGAGCACGAGCGTAATATCGCCCTCAAACTCTTTGCGCGTTTTTTGCAGCTGCAAGGCCACGTTTTCGCTCCCGTAAAGAGCTTTTATACAATCTACAACTTTTTGGTTTACATACAATTCTACATTCATAGGGCGTTTGTGAGAGATTTTAATGTGGGGTTAATTTATTTTTTGATAATGCTGTTACTATTCCGAAATAAAAATAAAGTGCAAAGGTAGCGATTTTTCGGGAACGGTAAAATCTCCGCCCTGCATAAAACTTAAGATGACATAAAAACGGCGAAAAGCATGGTAAGCGCACGTTTTTTTTGAATTAGCGCTAAAAAAACGTCCGTAGCTATTGTGCATAAGAATTAAAATCGCTACTTTTGCAACCCCGATTTGTGTAAAAATTATTACGAAAACAACTAAATAAAAATGGCAAAGCAAAAATTATCGCACGCCGAAGATAATCTGGGCGTTATTGAGCACTCGTTGACAAACGTCGAAGTTTTTATTGAAAAGTACCAAAAGCTGCTCATTTACGGAGCCGTAGGGTTGGTTTTGCTGGTAGGCGTATTTTTTGCCTATAGAAGCTGGTACAAAGCCCCGCTGGAGGAGGAGGCGCAATCGCAGCTGTTTGCCGCCGTGCAGTATTTTGAGCAGGATTCGCTGACCTTGGCGCTAAACGGCGATGGCGCTAACCTTGGCCTGCTCGACGTTGAAGATCGCTACGGGAGCACCAAAGCCGGCAACATTGCCGCCTACTACGCCGGCTTGGCCTACCTGCACACCGGATTGTACGACGAAGCCATTACCTACCTCAAAAAGTACAGTCCGGACGACAAGCTGGGCAAAGCCCTCGTCAACGGCAACATTGGCGACGCCTATAGCGAGCTGCAAGACTACAGTAGCGCCGTATCGTACTACAAAAAAGCGGCCGATAGCGACAACAGCCGCCTCACCGCGCCCCGCTACCTGATGAAAGCCGGACTGCTCCTTGAGGCGCAGGGCAAGTACGCTGAGGCGGAAAAAACCTACGAGCAGGTGAAAACGGATTTCCCGAACACCTCCGAGGGATACGAAATTGATAAGTACATTGCGCGCGTGCAGCAGCTGCAGCAGCCGTGAGCCGCAGCGCTGCAAGGAGCATCGCAAGTGCGCTCGCAAGCCTACAACCAAGACGGTGCATTGCAAAGTCTTGGTTTTTTTATATTGTATAATTGTTGAAATTTGAAGTAATATGTCTTCTGCCCTACACAACCTCTCTCACGTGCACGACGGCGAAATACCCTCGGCAAAGGAAATGCACTTTGGCATTGTGGCGTCGGAGTGGAACGTTGAGATCACCGGCAAGCTGCTCACGGGCGCGTATAACACGCTGCTGAAGTACGAAGCAAAGGAAAAAAATATTATTGTGAAGTGGGTGCCCGGCAGCTTTGAGCTCCCGCTGGGGGCGCAGCTCATTGCCGACAACCACAAGGTGGACGCGGTGATATGCCTTGGCTGCGTTATTCAGGGCGAAACGCGCCACTTTGACTTTATCTGCAGCGCCGCCTCCAGCGGTATTATGCAGCTCAACTTGGAGTATAGCATGCCGTTTATATTTGGGTTGCTCACGCCAAACAGCATGGAGCAGGCGCAGGAGCGCGCCGGCGGCAAGTACGGCAACAAGGGCGACGAAGCGGCCATAACCGCCATCAAAATGGTGGCAATGCAGCAAACAATATGAGCTGGAGACTACAAATAGCATGCCTGCCGTGAAAAAAGTAAAACGAAATAGCTTTGAGGAATTGATAGACAATGTCTATCAGCTGCATTGCGTATTGCAGCAAAGCGCGCAAAAAGCGGTTAACCTCAACTTAACTATACGTAACTGGCTGGTGGGTTGCTATATCGTAGAATTTGAGCAGAATGGCGAAGACCGCGCGGAGTACGGTATTCGTTTGCTTGAGGAAATGTCTAAGAAAATAAAAATCAGAGAGATAAAAGGGTTAGATGCGCAGTCGTTAAGAACGTGCAGAGCATTTTACTCTGTGTATCCACAATTTGTTCAGGTAATAGCTCAAAAAATGCAGAATTTGGGCTATACCCAAATTCGCGGGACACTGTCCCGCGAATTGCAAGCAGATAATAATCAAGTAGATACAATTCGCGGGACAGTGTCCCGCGAATTTGAAACAAAAAAAGGCAAACAAACAAAGGCAATTCGCGGGACAGCGTCCCGCGAATTGCAACCAAAAGATAATCAGGCAAGTACAATTCGCGGGACAGTGTCCCGCGAATTTGAAATTCAGCGAGCGTTCTCCATCAAGCCACCGGAAGCATACCCAATTCCGTCCGAAATGCTGCTGTCGCGGTTGAGCTTTTCCCATTTTTTGGCAATTATAAGAAAGAGCGACCCGCTGGAGCGGCTTTTTTACGAAGTTGAAGCGATAAAGAACAATTGGAGCGTGCGCGAGTTGGAGCGGGCGATAGATACCGCTTTATACGTGCGGACGGGGCTTTCCACCAACAAAGAGGCGGTTATCGCCAAGTTCAAAAACAAAAAACCGGCTCAAAATGTGGATATAATTCGCGACCCGTACTTCTTGGAATTTCTCGGATTAGAAGAGCGTTCGGAGTACAACGAGTCAGATTTGGAGCAACAAATCCTAACCCATTTGCAAAAATTTCTTGTTGAATTGGGAACAGGATTTTGTTTTGAGGCTCGCCAAAAGCGTATCACGTTTGACAACAAGCACTACCGAATTGATTTGGTATTTTACCATAAGGTGCTAAAATGCAATGTTTTGATTGATTTAAAATTGCGAGAATACCACTATTCGGACGCCGGACAGATGAATTTATACCTGAATTACTATAAAGAAAACGAAATGAGCAGCGAAGATAATCCGCCCATTGGAATTATCCTTTGCTCCGATAAAAATGATACGTTGGTAAAATATTCAGCAGCCGGAATGGATGATCATCTGTTTGTTTCCAAGTATCTTGTAAAGCTTCCTGCAAAGAAAGTGCTGGAGGAATTCATAAAGAGAGAGCTTGAGAAATAGCGTAAAACATGACTTATAGCAATAAACCATAACAGCAATAAAAAATGGGACGTGCATTTGAATACCGAAAAGCAAGAAAGATGAAGCGTTGGGGCAATATGTCCCGCACTTTCACCCGTTTGGGTAAGGAAATCACCATTGCCGCCAAGAGCGGCGGTACGGATCCGGACAACAACCCCCGCCTGCGCGCGCTGATACAAAACGCCCGCGCGGAAAATATGCCCAAGGACAACGTTGACCGCGCCATTAAGCGCGCCGTGGAGAAAGATCAGGGCGAGTACAAGGAGCTGACCTACGAGGGCTACGCGCCCTACGGAATTGCCGTAATGGTAGACACCGCAACCGACAACCCTACGCGAACGGTAGCCAACATTCGCAGCTACTTTAGCAAGCTGGGCGGCTCGCTCGGCACCTCCGGCAGCGTGGACTTTATGTTTGACCGCAAAGGCGTGTTTCGCATCAAGCCAAAGGAGGGCGTGGATTTGGAGGAGCTGGAGCTGGAGCTGATTGACTACGGCGTGGACGAGCTGTTTGCCGACGAAAGCGAGTGGATCATTTACGGCAGCTACGAGGGCTACGGCGGCGTGCAAAAATACCTCGAAAGCAACGGCTTTGAAATTATCAGCAGCGGCTTTGAGCGCATACCCGCCGACACCAAGGAGGTCACCGCGGAGCAGCAGGCGGTGCTGGAAAAGCTGATTGAGAGGCTTGAGGACGACGACGACGTGCAGGCCGTGTGGCACAACATGAAGGAAAACGAGGAAAGCGCGCAGTGATGGGGGAGGGGAGAGCCGCAGGTAACAGTTTTTCGCTTATAGCAAGTTTTCAACTTAACATTGTAAGCAAAACTGTGGTTTTGAAGTAATTTGAAAATGTTTTCCGAAAAAAGACGCAGCTTTAACAATAAAATTATTCGGAAAACGAACCAAAAAGAAAAAAAGTGACTATATTTGCAAAAACTTATAACAAAGGTACGACGGTAATCGTATAAAAATACCACAAACATGGTATTGTTTTTGGTGTAGCAACCCGCTACCTTTGCGCCTAAAATAGCAAACAATTATTTTTAATGTACAGCTTAGGTCAACATACAATTATTTCTTTGGGCGCTGAAGGTAGCTTGCAGCCGCCGACCTATTCATTACACACACACACACACACACACACACACACACACACACACACACACACTAGTGTTCTCAGTCTGTTACAGCCTCCAATTGTCGTTGCCTGGTAACGGATCCTACCGATGGAGATTCTTCATCTCCAGTGCTCACGTTGTTATTATCCGTCGGATATCCCGCAAACAAACTCTTGTCAACTGTCAACTAAATTATAGCACCATCTCTTCACAGCCTCCCATGCTGAGCTCGACACAAATGTCAAGGATCAACCGAACTCTCTCGCTCCTCAACCAATACTCCACTTCAATCACCTGAACTGCTCTCAGCCGGCCTGGGGTCCTCGGGTAGGACCCAACAGAAAACACCACCTCAAACCATGTCTCTATTGTTGTTATTGGCGGTTGCCTAGCGATAGCTCAGATAACGTTGACTTGTTTATCGGCAGTTAATATCAACGCATGTTCCTTCTCGCGATCGTTGCATAGAGTCAGTACTACATGCTACAATAGGCTGCACCTTTACCTTTACCTTTAAACCATTATTTCGTTTACACATTCTGTGGTTCCGGCTTCACATTCTGGCTCCCATGAAATGGGAGGCAACAGTACGTCCTTAACAGCAGTCTCATTCTGTTCTGTCACAATTCTTAAATCAATTGTTCTACAACAATTGTTCCAAGAGTTTTATGGAATTTGCCGGAAATTTATGCTTCTCCGAATGTAACATAATGCGCGCCATTATTCTTTGAATTTGCGATCTTTTTCTGAAACAGCTGAAGCACTAGATTTATGTCGATTTAAATATTATGATCGAGAATAAAAGACTACCGAAGCAAGACCACTTACATTGTAATTACTTACTTACTTACGGAGCTGAGCCCTTCTTGAGGAGCC
>JAITQP010000044.1 GCA_031288885.1 Prevotellaceae bacterium
CTACTTCTCAACAAGAATTTTCACGGTGTGCACCTTTCCATCGCTTGCCTCTATGGCAACGAGGTAGGCTCCCTGCGGCAGCGCCGAGAGGTCGAGGGTTGCCGCGTGGCCGTCAACGTCGCTCAGCCGCTTGGCAACGCTGCCGCTAACGCTGTAAACGGTGATGGCGCGCAGCGCAGCGCTCTCCGACGTAACGTAAAAGCTGCCGCTTACCACCGTTGGGTAGGCGCGAATGCCGGCAACGGTGAGGCGGTCAACGTCGGTGGTGGTGGCGCCGCTGGAGAGCGAAATCACGTAGGGAGCGGCGGTGGCGCCCACTATGGCGTCGTCGCTGTAGGTAAGCGTTTGCGATACGTTGATGGTGGCGTTGCTCGACGGGTCGTACACCTTAAAGGTGAGCTGCGCGGGCTTATCGTCTCCGGCAACGGTGATGAACAGCAGCCCGCCTGACGTTGAGGCCGCGCCCCGACATTCGCTCCCCGCAAAAACGCCTACCTCGCAGCTCGCGAGCGTTCTGTCGCCGTTCTTTACGACGGCTATGATGCTCATGTTGCCGGAGTAGGTATTTGCGCCCACGGGCGTCCAGCGGGTGGCGGCGGCGGGGGTGGCGCCCCTGCTTTTTGCCATGCTGCGGGCGTTGGAGGTGGAGGATTCGCTCGCCGCTGCTGAGCTGTTCGGGAAGAAGAACTGCTTGCTGCCGGTAGCCTTTGAGCTGTACAGGTAGCCGCTGCCGGACGCAAGCGTGGCGAGCGAGCCTACCCACGCGCCGCCTGAGTAGATGGCAAACCCGCTGCTTTGCCCCTTAATCAGGTCGCCCTCCGCAGCGTCGAGGTCGGCAAGGGCGTCCTCCAGCGGCAGGCTCTCCTGCGGGGTGTAGCCTATCCAGCTCCAGCCGGACTTGACGTCGATGGGCGTTGCCTGCGGGTCAACCGGATCGCCTGCCAGCGTGAGGGTTCTCGCGCTGTTGAGGTGGATTTTGTACATTTTGCCTATCTCCACCACCTGCAGGTCGCCCGACCACGCGCTGCCGTTGGGCACGCTGAAGGCGGTTTTGCCCTTGATGAGCGCTACGCTCAACTGCACGGAGCTGAGCACGTTGGCGAGGGACATGTTGCTTGGCCGCGTGTTGAACGATAGCCAGCTCCAGCCCTTTTCCAGCGCAATTTGCTGCTCAATCTTACTTTCGGCGTCCAGCGCCAGCGGAGCTGTTACGCTGCCAACGAGCGTGTTGTTGGCAAACGTAACGGTGGTTGCCCCCGTAGTGACCACCGGATGCAGCTTGCCGACGCTTGCGTTCCACGCCTTGAACGTAATCAGACTGCCCGACATCTCTCGTGTGCCGTAAATGTCGAGGGTGACCAGCGTGGCGTTGTAGCGGGGGTAGTAGATGGGCGAGGCGCGCCCCACGCATACGCCGTCGATAAAGGCGGCTACCATGTCCTCCGTATCTTCGGAAACGACGCCCTCAAAGCGCAGCTGCCCAATGAGGCTCATGGAGTACTCAAAGTCTGACGGGTTAACATCCCAGCTGGGGATTTGCGTGGTAACCTTTAGCGAGAGGAGCAGGGGTACGTCCACCTGATTGTTGCCGGTGAGGTAGATGATATCCTCGTAGCTGCCAACGGGCATGGCGGGGTGCACGGTGAAGGTTATTTTTTCGCTGCCCAAGGGCTTAATGTTGCCCTGCAGCTTGGATGCCGTCAGCCACGACGGGAGGCTGCTCAGCGACCACGTTTCCTCCTTGCCGCTTTCGTTGGAGATGGATACCTCCCGCGTGGCCTCCCTGAGGTGCTCTTTGGTGATGGACACCTCGTCGTCGCTCCACCTGAGGCGGTTCATGTTGGCGTATGCCGTCCACGAAATGGGCTGCGCCAGCGGGTTGTCGTTCAGGTCGAGGATGTCCGCCACGCTAAACTCCAGCGTTGCGCCCTCTATCCTGTACTCCGGCTCTGTGATGTTGATAACGATTTTGTTGCTGGAAGCCGTCCACGAGTGCGCCACGCTCTCCAGCGCGCGCACCTCCTTTAGGGCGGGCGCCTGCTCGGTGAAATCGGCGTCGCCCACGGCCGTTGCCGCGCCTGCCGCCGTCAGGCCGGTGGAGGCGGGCGGGTTGATGCAGTCTTCCCACGTTGCGGTGGTCTCCAGCTGGTTGTAAGCGTCGGTGGAAGTTTTCTCAAAGGGGTAGTAGGCTACCAGCCCGCTTTCGGCGCCGTTGAGGCGGCTGTAGATGTTCTGCCGGATAGCGTCGGCGGTGCGGGCGGATTTCCAGATGCGCACCTCGTCTATTTCGCCGTGGAAGTAGCTATCGACGCTGTAGCTGCCGGCTGCGTTGGCGTAGCGCCGCGCCCCCAGCGCTATCGTAGCGTTAGCCATTTGCGCCACGGCGGCGGCCGGCAGCTGCTTCACCGCCGTGCCGTCGATGTAGGCAATAACGCTGCCGTTGCGCAGCACGTTGAGCGCAAAGTGCCGCCACGTGCTGTCTAAGTAGCTTGCAGAGGACAGGCTGTACGCATCGCCGTTGGCCTTCAGCGTGAGCGTTCCGCCCGCGTCGAAGCCGATGGAGAGGCTGAGAGAGGAGTCTTGCCCCACCTCGCCGTCGCCGCAGGAGAAGAGGGTGGCCGCGCCGGTCTGCGCGCCGCCGCGAAACCAGAGCTCCACCGAAAAGCTTTCGGCGGTGGTGACGGGGATTTTGTCCGCGCTGAGCATGACGTAGCTGCTGCCGCTGAGGCTCACCGCCTTGTTGACGTTGTTGAGGTACCATGGGTTTGCGCCGTGCAGGGTGAGGTGGCGGCTTCGCGCCTTGTCCGCGCCCACCGCGCCGTGCCCCTCCGTGAGCGGCCAGTAGCCTGCGAGCGACTGCTCCTTGCCCGTTTTGGCTTGAGCGTTGTCGTTCAGGTCGCCCAGCACGCGGGTTCGGCTCCAGAGCGAGAGGTCGTGCACTGCGCCGGTAAAGGGGTCGTCGCCCTTGGCCTTTGCGCCCACGTAGAGGCGACCCGCGCCGTTGTACTGCGCCGCAACGGGCTTGGCGGTGAAGAGGGTTTTGGTTTCGTCGCCGGACAGCGCGTAAACGCTGAACGTTTTTGCGTCGTTGTTGTAGGCAAAGCTGATGTACTGCCAGCCGCTCGACGCGAGCGTATCGACCGAGGTGAACGTTGCGTCCCCAAAGGTAACCACCACCTTGTTGTCGGTGCTGAAGCCGAGGGAGAATGCTTCGCCGTGGGCGACCAGCGTACCCGCCTGCCCGAGCGTTCGCGTAAACCACGCCTCAACGCTGAACGAGCGGTCTGCGAGCGCAACGGTAGCTTCGGTGGAGGCCGGCGCGCCGCCGCTGAGCTTCAGCGCGGTGGCGTGGCTAACCTTGTGACCGTTGAGGATGGCCTTGACCGAAATGTTGCCGTCTTTGACGTAGGTGGCGCGGATGTTTTCGTTGAACTGCACGGATATTTCGCCCTCCGGCGTGAGGATACCGCTGGCGGGCGAGGCGCTGCTCAGCAGCTGCGGCGCTTTCATGTCCTTCACTATGCGCACCTCCTCGCTCGACTCGGTAATCTCCTCGGCGCCCAAAAGCGACACCGAAACGGCGCGGAAGTCATACTCTCCGTCCACCAGCGGTTGCAGGTCGCAGGTGTAGGTGATGGCGGAGGAGGAGATGAGCTCCTGCCCGCTGCCGGTGATGGGCAGCAGCAGGGTGTCGTTCACAAATTCGCGCAGCGTGACCCACGTGTGGTCGTTAACGTTTTTGTACTGTAGCCGTATGGAGGCAAAGCCCCGAAACTCGCGGTCGTACTCGTCAATGCGGAAGGTTGCCTGCGCGCCCTCCGCAATGTTTGCCAGCGTGCTGGGCGCCGTTAGCGTGAGGTAGGTGGACGAGGGGATGTAGTGCACCTCAACGGTGGCCTCGGAGGAGATGTTGTCGCAGGTGGAGGCGAGCGACAGCGTTACGCCGCTGTAGTCCAAAATATCTACGGAGCTTTGGCGCGCCTCGAGCGTTTTGACGAGCTCCTCCCCGTACTCCAGCCTGAACAGGCGGGGCGAGGTGAGCGGCGTGCCGTCTAAGCTCAGGATAAGCCCGTCGGGGTTGGTGGTGTTGTCTACCGACAGCTGGTAGGTTACGGGCAGGTTGGCGTCGCTCAGGTTTTGCAGCTGTAGGGTAAAGGTTGCCTCTCTGCCGGAGGGGACGTTTGCGGCGGCGGCTTCCTTGGCGTTGTCGATGTACAGCTCGGGCTTTTCTATTTGGAACGTGCCGTAGCTGAGCCGCTGCGGCGCGCCGTCTTCCGTGTAGAAGCGGGTCATCTCTTCACCCTCGTAGGGGCAGGACGTTTGTCCGGCGCGCGTTTGGAAGATGTAGCCGTGCAGCGAGTAAATTTTGGCGGAGCTGTTCAGCGTGCTCTCGGGGTTGTCTATAAGCTTCAGCATGTTTTCGGAGATGGGGTCGTACACATCTACGGTGAGCGCGTCCGCGCCATCCTCAGAAAGCTCGTAGCCAAAGGAGCACTTGCTGCCGACGCCCGCCGACGAGCCTGCCTCCACCTGCTCGTTAGAAACTGCGGTAATGCTGTACTCTACTCCGGCGTTGTTGATAAACAGCCCCGCGTTTGCGTTTTGCGTTGAATTCTTCTGCTTGGCGCTTTTCGTAAAATCTACCTTTTCCCATTCTACCGTTGTGGAGGAGGAAACGCTTGCGCCCGCGTCGAAGGAGCGGTTTTGGCACAAATCGACGTCCACGTCAGCTCTTAGCTTAAACAGCTGCACTTTATCCTCCTCGTTGCTCCGTATCACGTCTTTCCACTTCTCTACCCACCGGTTGTACTCCAGCACCTGATCTACCCGAAGCTTTGCGTCGTTTAGCGCTGCCTTTGCCCTTTGCGCTGTTACGGTTGATAGCTGCCCTGTAATCGAGCTTACTATATTTTTCAAAGGTTGCTGGAGGTCGTTGAGGTTTTGTATCAGGTCTGACACTGCTGGGTAGTGTTCTTGCATGACGGCTTGCGACAGCGACCATAGCACCTCTTTCCTTAGCTGCTCTACTGACGAGGGTGTTGGCAAGCTTGCGTTGATAGCCTCGTTTACTGCTTGGCGTGCGTCCGCTATGGCTTGTGCTATGCTTTCCACCTCCTCCGGCGAGTAGGTTGCTATTTCTTCATCGCCAATCAGCTCTTTCAGCTCCTCTGTGTTCGGCGGCACAACTGTCGGCTTGCCTGCGTTTTGCGTGCTTACTACGGTGCTTTCCAAGCTTTGCCTTATGCTGGTTAGCTCTCTCTTTGCGGCGGCGATGTTTCCGATTTCCGGACTACTTAGTATGGCGTTTATTCGGGCTATTACATCCTCGCACACCTCGTCTGTCAGCTTATTCTGGTCTTTCTCTGCGGACTGCGGGTAAATGTAGCAAACGTACGTGCCGTTTGCGCCAAACGCAGGGTTGCTGCGGCTAAGCGTGGAGTAGTAAACCGGTTTTTTTTCCTCACCCCATACAACGTTCTCTATTGGCGGGATAGCGTCAACCACCGTGATGAGATTGTTGCGGAGCTCCTCCGTATTCGGGATAAGGGAGCTCAGGATATGCTCCTGAGTGTAGGCAAAGGAGGTGTTGAACTCTACGCCCTCCGCCAGCACTTCTCTGGGGAACAAGCTGTAGGTTTTTTCCCCTGCGCTGACGCCGGTTGAGGGCGTTACGCCGGCGGGGACGTCCTCAACGGGGTAGAAGTTCAGGTCGCGCACTTTCCCAAACAGCCTGTTGACGCTTTTCCCTATGTACACGTCGGCGCTGCTGCCCACAAAGGAGGCGCTGGCGCTGGTGGAGATGCGCTCGGCAACGGTGTTGGCGGTGGTGTACGTATGGCCTGTGCTCTGCACGGATACGGATTCAAATTCGACAGTAGTGCTCACCTTCGGCTCAATGTTCGTCACCACGCTAAACCCGATGCCTGCCGACGACACAAACGTCGGCGCTACGCTGATGGTGCCGCTGTGCTTCATGGCGCTGTTGGCTGTTTCTTCGGAGGAGAACGTTGAGGTGATGGTAGAGCCTTTTTCGAGGTACGCATAGCTGCCGGTTCCCGGGGGATCGTGCAGCACGATTTCTACGTAGTCGGGGCCTTTGGTGGTGAAGTTGCTGCCGTCGCTGGGCACCTGCCCCAGCAGGTATCCCCTAAAAGGTTTGCCATCGCCTGCGCCGTTGTTCCACGTAATGGTGCGGCCGTTGTGGTCGAGGGTTACGGTAGCGGAAAGGAGGTTATCGCCGCTCAGCTTGGGGAAGCCCACCTGAAATTCGTACCGGCACTTGCCCTCGGCATTCAGCGTTACCGTGTTGGACGAGGGGGTTAGGTCGTAGATGCTGTCAGCGTTAGCGGCGGCGGTGGTGTCGATAAACACCGCGTGCGACGCCAGCGCGTTGTTGATGTAGATGGGCTGACCGTACATGGGGACAACCTCCACCACCTTCGGCTCAGCGTCGATGTTTTCGTACTTCTCAAGCGCCGAAATTTCCCACGCGTATCGCATGGCGCGCTGGCTGAAGACCGGATGACCTGCGGCGTAGCGCACCGCGCCGTTGCCATCTACGCTGTACAGCCGTAGCGTGTCGTTCACCACGTTGTCGGTGGAGGTAGCCCGCGTGTACACGTAGATGCTGTCGCCAAACGCGCCGTAGGGGTTGCCCAGATCTTTGACCTCAAACACGGGGTCGCTGTAGTAGGCTATCCGCAGCGTGTCGTGGCACACGAGCGCGTAGGCGTAGCCCAGCGTGTCGGTATAGGTAAGCGTGTCAACCACGTTGGGGGCTATGTCCAGCGTTAGCTTGTCGAAGCGGAACGTGTGGCGGTCGGAGTCCAGCGCTTTGGTTTTTACGCCGGTAATGTTGTAGGGCACGGGCGGCAGCTCCACCGCAAACTCGCCCGTTACGGGGTTGGTTTCCACCTCAATCGTGCTGCCCCGCGCGGTGGACTTAAAGGTGGCGCTGCTGGCGTAGCCGTTTGCGTGGTCGCCGTAGGGCGCGGGCAGGCGGAATGTTTTCGCCACGTCTGCGCTGGTGAGGTTGAGCCGGTACGAATCGTTGCGGGTGGTAAGGGTAACGGTGGCCTTGCCGATGTTGGCCTTGCTCAGCCCAAACCCGAGCTGCTTGCCGAGCTCCGTGTTGCCGCCGGCCACGCGCCCTACGACGCGCACCAGCGTGTTGTCGGCAAAGCGGAGCCCCGTAATGGGGTTTTGGAAGTTGTGCCTGCCCTCCCGCGGGTAGCGCCCGCCGTTCTCAAAGACGTGTCCGTCCTTGCTCACCGAGATGAAGTGCTCGCCAATGGGCACGTCCACCTCAAATTCGCCGTCGTCGTTGGTGGTTATCAGCTCGCCGTCGCGGCTTGCGGGCGCGCCGTCCACGTTGAGCTGCGCACCCTCCACGGGGTAGTCGCTGTCTGCGTACACCACGCGCCCCGACACCTTAAACGACGAAATGTCGGTAAAGTCCGTGCTGTTGTGCACCAGCGAGGCGTTGCTTATGTAGCGCAAGTGCTGCGTAGGCTCAAACCGGTGCACCCCCAGCAGGGGGACGAAGTTGTAGCTCGTGCCCTCGCCGCTAAAGGCGATGCCCCGTATGTAGTAGTTGCCGCTGGCGTCGGTAATGCCCTTAAACGCCAGCTGCGCGTCGCTGGGGATGCGCTCCGCGTCGGAGGGCAGCGCGTGCGTGCCGTGGTTTTTGTTGAACGCCGTGCCCACGCGCGAGGCGTCAAAGAAGTAGCCCTCCACCGGCTCGTCGAACATCCAGTAGGCTTTCAGGTCGGTTTCGTTGCCCGCGAGCCGCCGGTTGTAGTCCCGCAGGATTTCGGCTTCGCCCAGCGCCCTGCCCCAGAAGCGCACCTCGTCTATGTTGCCTTTCAGGTCGTAGCCTAAGCGGATGGAGGAGTTGCTGAAGGTGGTTTGCGTGTAGGCGTCGGCGCGCGAGGTGTGCTGGAGGTAAACGCTGTCGAGGTTATCGTCGTTCACCACGTAGAGCGTCAGCTTGCCGCCCTGCCGCACGAGGGTCACGTGCGAAAATCTGTCGGAGCGGATGGTAAACGGCGTCTCAAAATCCTTGGTCGTTCCCGCGCCGGAGCTCGACAGTATTTTGTACGCGCTGCCCTTATCTTGGCTGAGCAACTTTAGCCATATGGTGTTCACGTTGCCGTCATCGTCGTTGGTTCCGTTGCCTATGGAGGCAAACCACATGTCGTCGTCCACAAAGTCCGGACGGAGGTAGAGCTGTAGGGTAAAGTCGTCCTTAAGAATTTCGTTGAAGTAGGCGTCCTTTGGCTTCCAGTCGGCGGTTTGCCCGCCGCCGTTGGAGCGGAGGCTGGCGTACTGGCCGGATTGCTCGCCCTCCTCGCTGCGCTTCACCAGCACGCTTACGTTGGCCACCGCCGTGCCCGAGCCGTAGGTGATGCGGCCGGAGGCGGCGCCAAGCGACTCCGCAAAGCCGATGTCGGTTTTTGCGTCGATAACCGTGTACGTGTCGCTGCAATTCTTATATACCTCCACGCGGTACTCGTAGTAAACGTCCGGCAGCGCCCTGTCGTCGATGTAGGTGTAGGAGGGTTCGTCGGTGTTGATGGTGGCAAACTCGCTCCACTCCGACTGCGTTTTGTCTATAACGCGCCGCCAAACCTTGTAGCGTTCGCTCTCGTCGGGGTTAGACTTGTTGGTAGTCCAACTTACCCGCACCGAGTTGCTGTACTCGCGCTTCGTAGCGGAAACCTCCTCAAGGGAGCTGGAGCCGGTGGTGTGGCCGCTCACCTCTTTCGACGTAAATGCGTGATCCAGCGCGTTCACCTTAACCCTGTACGTCGAAGGGTTGCAATCGTTGCCTGCACTATTGTCGGTATAGGTGTAAGTTTTTTCAAACTTTGAACCCGCTGGGGTAACCGCAAAGGCTTTTTTGGAAACGACCTCGGCGTACGTACCGCCGTTCTTTTTTCGCTCAATGGTGTAGTAATGGTTGGTGTTGATGTTGTCCAGCCGGTAGTCGAGCGTAAAGGAGAGCGTTACGTCGTTCGAGTTGTTGGTTGCCTTGAGGTTGTTCACCGTGATGGAGGGCGCTGTGCTGACGGAGGCCACTTTTCCGTTCCCGCCGTTGGGGTCGGCGGGGAGGGCGTCATTGTCGAGCACGTACCGCACGCCGTACTGCAGCTGCTGGTCGTAGCCAACGTTGGTCTCCGTGTAGGAAAAGGAGGCGGCTGCGCCCATGTCGCTCACGCGCGCCCACGCGCCGGTACCGATTTTTTTGTACAGCTGCCACTTGCCCGACAGGGTGAGGTTGCTCGTGACGCGGTTGCCGCTCACGGTCACCGTCTTTTGCCACTGGTCGAACACCGCTGACAGGTTGAGCGCCGGATAGGGTACCTCCGCCTCGTTCACCGTTACGTACTCAGCGGAGGCGTTGACGGTGAGCTCCCACTCCCCGTTGCCCTTGTAGCCCTCAGGGTACTGGTTGACGGAGGAGCTGGTGGTGGAGTTGGTGGAGGAGGACGATACCACGCCTGACGTAACGACGGGGACGCGCACAAATGCGTTGCTCGCGCTTTGGGCGAGCTTTACCTTGAACGTGTGCGGGGAGTAGCGGGTCGTCGTTGTTTTGCCGCTACCGCTGGCGTTGGTGAGCGTGGAGGTCACCAAAACGGAGCGGGTGGTGAGCTTGTCGCGGTGCACCGCCCACACCGGATCGCCGCCTTTCAGGCTGTTGAGGGTGGTGGCGGAAGCCGCCGCGCTAACGGCGCTCGGAGCCCACTTGGTTGGGCTGCCCGTCAGCTTGCTGCCATCCTCGGCGCCCCCCCACTTTTGAATGCTGAGGTTGTTTACTGAGTTGTCCTGTACGTAGTAGCAATTTGTTAGGGTAACGGGTTTTCCGATAAACCCCACAAAAAAGGAAAACGTCTGCGTCCAGCTGCTCTGAATAGCCACCTGAAAGGTACAGCGCCCATCCGCCACGCAGCGCACCAGCTCCAGCGTAGCGTTATCCGCAGATTCTTTTACATGTCCGCCCACCATGTAGCCAAAAGTGTTATTCCATTCGTCGTTGGCAAGCATACTTCCGGAGAATATGCAGTCGGTGAGGGTGCTTTTTCCCTTGTTATTCAGCACCCCGATAAATCCCCCCACTTGGTCGTTACCCGTGGCTACGTAGGGGTCTATGAACGTGTTGCAGGACGACCTGCTGATGTTGATGGTGCCGACTACCCACCCCACAAATCCGCCAAAGTGGTTATTGGCGGTCACGTCGCCGCTTAGCACGTGGCAGTTTTCAATGGTGGTGGCGCCATTTGCCAGCCCTATAAGCATCCCAACGTAGGTGTTGCTGGCGCCGGAAGCGGCGCTGGAGGCTTTTTTCATGCCGGAGCTGCCGCCGCAGCGTATGTTGCTCGACTCTATCTTAAGATTTTTTATGGTGGCGTTTTCCGTTGCGCCAAAAAGCCCGCGGTCGCTATCGCCCGGCAGGTCGGTGTTCATGTTGCGGATAAAGTGCCCGCCGCCGTCAAAAACGCCCATAAAGAGTGTTTCTCTGTGCCCTATCCTGCCCCACTTTCTCCCGCTCAGGTTAATATCGGCCGTCAGCACGAAGTGCTTTCCGGAGGAGCTCTCCGACACGCCTCGCTTAACGCACCACGCCAGCCGCGCAAGGTCGTTGGAATTTTTTATCTGGAAAGGGTTTGCGGCGGTACCCGCGCCCGAAAAGAATTGGCTGTACGAGGTTTTGCTCGCCTCGCTGTAGTAGAGGTCGTCCCACGAGTTGCTCTCCCTTAAGGGCTCAATAACGTTTGCGCCCGCCTCGCGAGCGCCCAGCAGCAGCAGCGCCGGAGTAAAGAGTAAAAGTAATCGTTTCATGCTGTTTTTGTGTTTTTGGGGGATTTAGAATAGTAGTATTTAGAATAATTATATCAGTAGGGAAGAAACTCGCAGGGCATGTAGGTGAGCATAAACGAGTGGGGAATTGCGCAAAGCGTGCAGGCTGGCATGGAATGTCATACGTCACTATGGGGTTTGCGACCTTGTTAAGATTTGGTGTAGCGGCGGCAATATTTACCGCACTTCTCACATTATTGTTGTCAGCATACATGCTTTTGAAAAATAGACAGCAAATATATGAAAATTTTTTACCATACGCAAAAAATTTTTGTGAAAAAATATCCACCATAACGAAACATGCGTAATGAATGACGGCTTTCGCAGGGCGCTGCCCATCGCTATTACCTCATTTTAAATGGTGTTTAATGAGGTAATGAGGGTGGGGAGAGGGTAGGGGGCAACCTTGGGCTACTGGGGTAGTTTTGTTTAAGAATTAGGTTGAAAATGAGGTTGCGGGGCGGCGCGACGCGTGCGGCGACGGCGGTTTGCGGGGAGATTCCTCCGCTCCGCGGGCGCGGACCACGCGCGCGCCGGGCGGGATGGCGGCCGGCCGCTGGGGGGGGGGGGGAGGGCGCGCAGCGGGCGGGGACGGCGCCGCCTGCCGTTGCAGCAAAAAACATTCCTCATTCTTAATTTCTCATTTTTAATCCTGAATTCCGACTCTTTTTTCCTCAAAAAAGAAAATTTGCTTTTTCGTTGCTTACAATTTCGTAGCATTATGGCAGATTTTGCT
>JAITQP010000055.1 GCA_031288885.1 Prevotellaceae bacterium
TCGGCGTAGCCAATCCAGCGTTGCACGACTCCACATGTGGGGCGGAAGCAAAGCATCCCATCGGGATGCATCGCTCGGTAGAACCGCCGCCCACCCACATCTCTCCTGCATCCCGTAGGGATGCATCCCTACGGGATGCAGGAGGCTCGTGAATATCTCCGCTTTTCTACCGAGCGTTCCATTCCTACGGAATGGAAAACCTGCGGCGCGCCTCGCGTCATTGCGAGCCCCAAACCCATATATGGGTAGAAATCATTATTCGAAGAAATCTATTGGACTTAATATATTATTGCACTTTATATAATAGGGTTAAATTAAAAATGGAAAAAACAATGAAAACACAAACACAAACACAAACAACAATGAAAACCATGAGAACAACAAGCACATTACTATCATTAGCGCTGGCGGCAGGCGTGCTGCTAACAGCGTGTACAGACGAAAAGGAAGACCTCTCCGTGAAAGGTATTACCCTGTCGGACGCTTCGCTAACCCTGAAGCCCGGGGGCAAGAAAACCCTTACGGTAGCTTTCTTCCCCGCCAACGCCGCCAATCAGGAGGTGAGCTGGAGCAGCTCCTCCCCCGACGTTGCCACCGTTGCGGACGGCGAGGTGACCGCCATCAAGCCGGGCAGCGCGGTAGTCACCGCCACCGCAGCCGACGGCGGCGAAAAGGCGGAGTGCTCCGTAACCGTTTCGCTCAACGACCCCATAACCGTTAACGGAAACGTGGAGGGAACGTGGAGCAAGTACTCCGTCATCAACGTTACGGGGCATATCAACGTGCCGCAGGGCAAAACGCTTACCGTTGAGGAGGGCGTTGAGGTGATTATCAGCACGGCGGGGCAGGACGCGAACACCACAAAGGTAGAGTTCATCGTCAACGGCAACCTCTACTGCTACGGTACGGAGGAGGCGCCCGTAACGTTCACCGTGCCCGCCGCCGAGCGCACCGCCGACAATACCTTTGCCCGCCTTTGGGGAGGAATTATCGGGAGCGAAACGTGCAGCGAAATTATCCTCGACCACGCGCTGGTGGAGTACACCGGCGCGGTAACCACCGCCACCTCTCCCTCCGTAACGGCGGGGCTGTTCAAGGCTGGCGGCGGAGAGGGAATGGTGGCGTTCAACACCAATAACCCCAACGGCAGGTACGTCATCATCGGCTCCACCTTCCGCAACACGGGCGAGGACGCCATCTACGTGCAGGGCGGCAGCTGCGTTTTTGTCAACAACC
This sequence comes from Prevotellaceae bacterium, assembly GCA_031288885.1. Taxonomy (GTDB): domain Bacteria; phylum Bacteroidota; class Bacteroidia; order Bacteroidales; family UBA932; genus JAITMY01. The sequence continues at coordinate 1,237 of JAITQP010000055.1, forward strand.
TGTTCTACGCCTGCGGCGAGGCGGGCGGCGAGGCCATCAACGTTAAAGCCGGCTGCAAGGTCGATGCGGCGGGCAACCTGATGTACAGCCCCAACACCAACGGCTTTAAGCTCTCCAACTCCGGCGCCAGCGAAGCGCGCGCTCAGGCGCAAATAAACGCCTACAACAACACCATTATCAACGCCGGCTGGCGCCGCGACCCCAACAAGCCCAAGGGCGGCTCGGTGTGGGCGGAGAGCGGATGCCTCGTCAACGTTTACAACAACCTTATTGTAAACTGCATGTTTGGCGCAAAAGCGCCCAGCTTTGGCGAAGCCGGAAGCGACGGCCCCGACCTGAACAGCCGCATTGACTACAGCTACTACGCCTCGGGAACGGCGCAGAGCAACGTTCCGCAGCACATATCCAACGGCACCGTTACCGCATTCAACGGCTTCACGACCGGCGTGAAGGACGTGGTTTACGGCGAGCACGACGTGCGCGGCACGGCGGCGGGCAGCGACGACCCGCTTTTTGTAAACTTCCCCTTTGCCACCAACCCGCCGCTGAGCTACACGTACGACAGCAGCTGGGATTTTCACCTGCAGCCGGGCTCGCCCGCGCTGAGCGGGGCGTACACCGGCTTCACGCCCTACTTCAGCGCAACGGGCGTTACCGTCAACGGAAAGGAGTATAAATCGCCCGCGCCCGCCGCGCATTTTGGGGCGTTCGGAATGTAAACCGCAAATCAAACAATCATGAAACGAATTACAACACCCGTTTTTGCCGTGCTGTGCGCCATGCTGCTTGCCACGGCGTGTAAGGACAAGGGCAGCCTTTCGGAAATCCCCGAGTCGGCGGTCAACTTTATTGTCGCAAGCGACTTGGGGCGCAACGGCTACTACGAGCAAAAGCCCGTTGCCCGCATCATGGGCGACCTTGCCGGAGCGCTGGACGTGGAGCTGGTGGCCGCTGCCGGCGACGTGCACCACTTTGGCGGCGTGGAGAGCGTTTGCGACCCCCTGTGGATGACCAACTACGAGCTCATCTACGATCACCCCGACCTGATGGTAGAGTGGAGCGCCATTTGCGGAAACCACGAGTACAGGGGCAACACGCAGGCTGTGCTGGACTACTCCCGCGTCAGCCGCCGCTGGAGCGCCCCCGACTACTACTACGCCAAAACGCTCACGGCGGACGACGGTACGCGCTGCCTGCTGGTGTTCATCAACACCACGCCGCTCATCGGCAAGTACCGCCGCGACACCCTCGACTACCCCGACGCTCACCGGCAAGACCCGCAAAAGCAGCTGCGCTGGATTGACTCCGTGCTCGAGGCTTCCGGCGAGCAGTGGAAGATAGTCATTGGGCACCACCCCGTTTACGCCGCTACCAAAAAGAGCGACTCCGAGCGGGCGGACATGCAGGCGTGCCTTGCGCCTATGCTGGAGAAGCACAAGGTGGATGCGTACTTCTGCGGGCACATACACAACTTTCAGCACATTCAGCCGGACGCCTCTACGGTTAGCTACGTGGTGAACTCCGCAGGCTCGCTTGCCCGCGCGGTAGAGCCAACGGAGGGTACCAAGTTTTGCAGCCCCGACGCGGGCTTCACCCTCTGCTCCGCCAGCGCCAGCGCGTTCCGCTTCTTCTTCATCAACCACAAGGGAAAGGTTATTTACAGCTACGCGATTGCAAAGAAGTGATTAGCAAATGGCGCGAAGAAAACAATGAAACCCTGACGACCATACAGGTTGTCAGGGTTTCTCCTTTGTGTCGGGGTGACTGGATTCGAACCAGCGGCCACGCGCCCCCCAGACGCGTACTCTAACCGGGCTGAGCTACACCCCGAGTGCAGCATTTGCGGGCACAAAGGTAGGAATTTCTTTTGAATGCGCAAAAAGATTTTTTTACTTGCGCAAAAAATTGTAGCCTCAGCGCGCGCAACCCTAACGGAGTAACTCCCTGTTAGGGTTGTTAGAGTTACTCCCATCTGAAAAAGCTAAGGCAATACCACGCGGAAGCCAAGGCTGGGGTAGCGGTAGCTGGGGGTGTCGCTGAGGCGGGCAGCAACGCGAGGCCAGCCACTGGCGACATCGTTGTCCCAGCCGCCGCCGCGGAACACGCGGCGAGAGCCGCTATCCCAGATATCATAGCACCACTCCCATACGTTGCTTGACATATCATAAACACCTATGTCGTTCGGCTTTAGCTGCCCTACAGGATGCGTCGCGCTGTTGGCGAAAGCGGCATCGGGGTTCGTGGCATTCCACCCCACCTCGCCAAGGGTGTTGCTCCCGCTATACATAAAAGCCTCGCAAACCCCAGCTTTACAACCGCGCGCCGCGTACTCCCACTCATTAGATGTGGGCAGGCGGTAGCCGTTGGCGCTGGCGCTCACGGTCACGTTGGCGCCCGTGCCGCACGCGGAGCAGTCGCCATTGTCGGCAATATCAGCTAACGTAAAGCCACCATAAACCGGCGTCTTGCCCGACAGCTCGCTCAGCCTGTTGCAAAAGGCTAACGCCATATACCAGCTTATGTACTCCACCGGTCGCTGGTCGTCGCACGCTACGTTGCCGCAGTTGGCGCTGTTAAGTGCGCCGTTGGCCGTGCCGCGGCTACCACCCCACCAAAAGTAGTTCTCAAACTTCGTGCCCGCCATCACGGCGCGCCACTGCGCCTGCGTCACCTCGTACTTCCCTATCTTGAAGCTGGGAACAGACGCCGTGTACGCCGCCTTTACGTTGTTGGTTGAGCTGCTGCCATCCGTGGCGCGGTAGCCCAGCGTAACCGACGCAGCCCCCTCCACCTGCACCATCTCAATATCCAGCTCCGCGGGGTAGCTCCGCGTGGGGGCGGGAGCGCTACGCCTGCGCCCCGGGCCGTCCAGCTGCCGCGATAGCGCCAAAGAGACCCGCGGTAGGTCGCCGCTAACTACGTTAGTGCGAATGTAGCTACCTCTGCCGGATACCTTGCTGTCTTTTGCGTCAATAAGCAACGCATAAAACATGTGGTCGCTGCCTTTGATGGCGTCGGTTACCAAGCATATCGTAGATACGCCTTTTTCACGTCCCCACGCGGCGAGGGCGTTTCGGTCTATGCTGCTCGCACCTTGCTTGCGCAGCTCGGCAAGCTTCGTCTTTACGGGGTCAGCGGCGCTGGATAGCACCGTGTAGCGGCTGTTGCGGTTCAGCTCGGCGGCTATTTGGGTGGCAAGGTTGTCGCCATCCGTGTTGTTTGTCATGCCCACCACAAATACGGCCAGCGTGGGCTTACCGGAGCCTTGCGCTCCGGCGGTCATCATGCTTGTTGCCCCAGCGAGCAGCAAGGCAGCTAAATAAAGCTTGTAGTTCTGTTTCATGTTTACAATTGTTTTTTGAATTAGTAATTGATTGTGCTTACTCTGTTACAGGATTTTCAGCATTACCTCCTTTGAGCTTAGACAAAAAAAAGAGCGGACTTACTATCCGCTCTTGAGGTCCTGAGAATTACCTAAACAATCCGAGAAGTAAGCCCGCGTTATTACGAGCATTTACTACTTATTCTGGATTGTTCGTTTGAAATTTCTCAGGTTTCAAGAGCAAGAATATAGCAAAACGCTATTAAAATATGTCGTATTGTGCCTGTTGGCACTTTTATATTCTACATAAATTTTTCATTTAAAATTAATCGTGCAAATATATGAATAATTATTTTAATTGTCCAAATCGGGGTAAAAAAATTGTTGCGCGTATGCGAGGAGATTGGTTTCGCCGAGCTTCGCTACGCTCCGGTTCCTCGCTGCGCTCGGAATGACGGCAGGGTAGGCGGAATAACGGGGTAGGCGGGCACGGGTGCTATGCAAAGAAAGGGCGGGTTTGAAATCCGCCCCTACAACGCCCAACGGTGACGTGGGGACGGTGGTTTGCGGGGAGATTCCTCGCTGCGCTCGGAATGACGGCACGGTAGGGGGGGAGAGGGACGCGAAGCGTGCGCACGCCCCTTGCCGTCATTCCGACCGGAGCGCGCGAGGAACGAGCGCGCGGAGCGGAGGAATCTCCTTGCAAACCTCCGTCCCCACACGCGTCGCGCCGCTCGGAATGGCGCAACGCGTGCATACGGGGCGGTGGTGTGCGCGGGATGGGCGGGTTTGAAACCCGCCCCTACAGTGCGCACGCTTTGCGCCATTCCTAATTCCTAATTCCTAATTCGTAATTCGTAATTCGTAATTCCTAATTCCTAATTCCCGCTATCTTCCCAGCTGCAACGCCAGCAGGATAAACGGGGCTACTGCCTTGGGGTCGTTGTCGCGCACGGGCTCGCTGATGTAGTACTCAAAGCTGCCGTCGCGGTAGCGCCCCGCGCCGCCCAAGCCGGATACCACGCAGCCTTTGGTGAGGCTGATGGCGCCGCTGTCGCTTACGGTGATAAACGTGCGTATCATGCCGTCAAAAACTTCGGTGGCCTTTTGCAGGTAGGATTTGTCGAGCCAGCCGTTGGCGGCTCCCTTGGCCCACGCGTAGCCAAACATGGCGGTGCCGGACGACTCCAAGTAGTTCCCCTCGCGGTAGCCCATGTCGGTTACCTGATACCACGCTTTCGATTCGGGGTCTTGCTGCTTCTCCAGCGCCGCCGACAGCTCTTGGAGAATGCTGATAATATCGGCGCGCTTGGGGTGCTCCTGCGGGAGGTACTCCAGCACGTCCACCAGCGCCATCATGTACCACCCCATGCTGCGGCTCCAGAAGTTGGGCGATGTTCCGGTTTCCTTGTTAGCCCAGCGCTGCTCGCGGCTTTCGTCCCAGCCGTGGTAGTAGAGCCCCGTGGCGGAGTCGCGGGTGTGCTGCGCCACCAGCAGGAGCTGGTGCGCCACCTCGTCGTAGAGCGCAGGCTCGCCAAGCTCCTTGCCGTAGAGCGTGAGGAAAGGCGAGGCCATAAACAGTCCGTCGAGCCACATTTGGTGGGGGTAGATTTGCTTGTGCCAAAATCCGCCCTCGCTCGTGCGCGGGTGCTGCCGCATTTGCTCGCGCAGCAGGCTGGCGGCATTCCTGTACTTTTCCTCGCCGGTTTCCCTGTAGAGCGCAAGCAGCGTTTTGCCGCCGGCAATGTTGTCGATGTTGAATTTTTCGAGCTCGTAGGTGCGGATGGCGTTGCCGTTGTCCAGCACCATGGTGTCGCCAAAGCTGCGCACGTAGTCGAGGTATTTTTTCTGGCCGGTAGCCTTGTACACTTGGTAGATGGCGTAGGTTTCCAGCCCCTGACAGTAGCCCCACTTGGGCTTTTTTGCGAAGTCGAGCATCCAGCTTTCGGGGTAGCGCGCCATTTCGGAGTCGGTCATGCGCACCGACCATTTTTCGGTTGAGCAGCTTGTGCCCGCCGCCAACGCCGCCACAGCTGCCATGATGAGAGTAGGTGTGTTCATGGTAATTTTGTTTTTTTTTACATTATTGCTTTATAGATGAATAAATAGGGCGCAATATACGTAAAAAAATGAACGTGAACAAAAAAAATGTGTGCGGGCACGGAAAATGTTTATTTGCGTCAGCGCTTTACTTTGGTGAAGTGCCTTACCCTCGCCGAGCAGTACGCCGACAGGGCAATGAGGAGAATAACGACGGCAAACGCCCACGCGTTGGCCTTGCGGGAGGTGGCCGTTAGCTCGTAGTCGTCCGCCAGCAGCCGCACCGCCGAGACGCGCCACGTTAGGGTGTCCTGCGCTACCAATGGGGCGTTTGCGTCAACCACCTTGCCGGTCATGGTGAGCACGTACTCAATATCTTTCCCAAACAACCCTTCCTCTAAGAAGACAAGGTTCTCCAGCTTGGCTTCGCACAGCTTGTCTATCTGAGCTTTGTTTTTGCTGTACGTCGCTGAAAAGTAGCGCGTGCTGAAGTGCACGTCAAGCGTGCGGTATATAGCGCCAATTTCCTCCACGGAATCTATGTTTTTTTTGACCAGCATCAGAAACAGGCTGTCCTTTGCTGCGGCAAGGCGGGGGAGATACGGGCTGCTGCCCACGCTGCTTTCAAAGCTACAGATGACCTCAAAGTAGGTTTCATAAAAAATTCTGGCGCGCCACGTGAGGAATTTTTTTTCGATTTCATCCAGCTCGTCGTTCAGCTCCATCCCGTTCATTCCCCTACAGGCGGAGAAATCGCCCCGCAGCCACAGCGCCTGCTCCTCCCTGCTCAGGAAGCTGTCTATGGCGACCGGTATTTTGTCGGCAATGCAGGGGTAGACGGCCTTGAACGTGTAGCAGGTGTAAAACCAGCGGAAGCGTTTTTGCAGCGTTTCCGTTGGGGTAAACAGCGGTCGGACAACGTCCTCGCACTGCAGCCCTGCGGAAATTTCGTCGATGGCGCGGAACGTTTTGCTGATTTTTACGTTGTAGCGTTCATCATTGCGCTCGCGGCTGCCGCTGTCTAATGGCGTAACCTGCCAGCTGGAGTCCAGCTGAAAGGTGTAGGGGCTGCGGCTCCAATTTCCGGCAAGAAAGGCCGAGTCGCCGCGGGCGTACACCTCCCGCAGGCAGGAGCCGTCGGCGTTGAGGCGTGTCGCGATTTTGTAGTGGGTGGCGCCGCATGATACCATGCCGAGCATCAGCGCACCTCCAACGATAGCTTGAGCGGTCATAGTGGTTTTCATAGTTAACCGTTTTTAGTTGTTTTGTAGCCTTACCGAGTAGCGTAGATAGGCAGCGTAGCGCTGCTCTCTTTTGCATCGCTCGCCTAATTTTTCTTTGATGGCCTCCGCAATCTTCTCCCTTGTGGGCTTTGTGCTGCCGGCAGCGTAGCGCTGCTCCGCGCGGGGCGCGTCAAGCTGTGACCGTTGGGCAGGTGCAGCCGTAGCCGTGCTTGCCTCCTGCCGGCGGAATGGCGAAAGCTGAGCTGCGTCGTACATTAGCAGGCACATCAGCAGGCAGGCGGCAGCTCCGGACAGCCGCCCCGCGAGGCGCAGCAGCCTGCATTTTTGCTTGTGAGGGGCTATGCGTTCGATTTGCGCCATAATGTCCTGCGTCAGCGCGCCAGCGTCCTCAAGCGCAGGCGAAACCCGCCCAAGGTAGCCGACAATTTCTTCGTATGTTCTCCTATCTTCCATGATTTTATGCTATGATGCTATACGGCGTTGATTTTACTTCTGATGTATTTTCGTGCAAGGTGCAGGTTGCTTTTGATTTGTCCGGCGGATAGCCCCGTTATTTTCTCAATCTCCACCGCCTCCAAGCCCTCCATGTCGCTGAGCGTGAACACGAGCTTTTGCTTGGGGGAGAGGCGGTCTGTCAGGTAGGCTATCAGCTCCTTCAGCTCGCGGTTGACGATGGCGGCCTCCACCTGCTCCGGAGAGGCGATGCTCTGCGCCGCGCGCGAAAGCAGCGGCTGGGCTGCCCTTGGGCTGCGCGACAGGGAGCGGAGCTTGTCGTAGCACATGTTGCAGGTTACCTTGTATAGCCACGTCGAAAACCGGTATTGGGGGTTGTACTTATCCAGCTGCAGCCACGCCTTTACAAACACCTCCTGCGTCATGTCCCGCGCGTCCTCGCCGTTGCACAGCAGGCGGAACGCTAACCGGAAAACCAGCGACTGAAATGCGGCAACCAGCCTCCCAAAGGCGCTGGCGTCGCCCTGCTTGCTGCAAGCAATCAGCTCTTGTACAACTTCGTGTTCCATCCGGTAAAAGTATTTTACGAATATACGAAAAAAAGCAGGCGAGGTCAAAATAGAAAATGTGGCGGGTTGTGTGAATGCACAAAAAATTGTACCTTTGCGGCACCCTCAACCAAAAAATTATAATGAAAAAAGCAATTATTACCGGTATTACAGGGCAAGACGGCTCCTATCTGGCGGAGCTGCTGCTGGCAAAAGGCTACGAGGTGCACGGCGTTAAGCGCCGCACGTCGCTCTTCAACACCGACAGGATAGACCACCTGTACCAAGACCCCCACGAGCAAAATATTCGCTTTGTGCTGCACTACGGCGACCTGAGCGACTCGATGAACATCACCCGCATTGTGCAGGAGGTGCAGCCCGACGAAATTTACAACCTTGGCGCCATGTCGCACGTCAAGGTGAGCTTTGAAACGCCCGAGTACACCGCCGACGTGGACGGAGTGGGCACGCTGCGCCTGCTGGAGGCGGTGCGCCTGCTGGGGCTGACCCAAAAAACGCGAATTTATCAGGCCTCAACCTCCGAGCTCTACGGGCTGGTGCAGGAAATTCCGCAGCGGGAAACCACGCCCTTTTACCCGCGCTCGCCCTACGCCTGCGCCAAGCTCTACGGCTACTGGATAACGGTGAACTACCGCGAGGCATACGGCATGTACGCCTGCAACGGCATCCTGTTTAACCACGAGTCGCCGCTGCGCGGCGAAACGTTCGTAACGCGAAAAATTACGCGCGGCGCAGCCCGCATCGCCCTTGGGCTGCAGGATTGCCTCTACATGGGCAACATCGACGCTAAGCGCGACTGGGGGCACGCCCGAGATTACGTGCGCGCCATGTGGCTCATGCTTCAGCAGGAAAAGCCGGAGGATTACGTTATCGCAACCGGCACAACAACGCCCGTGCGCGACTTTATCCACATGGCGTTTGCCGAGCTGGGCATTGCGCTGGAGTTTGAGGGCAAAGGCGTGGAGGAGGTGGCAAAAGTAAAATCGTGCAGCAACAGCGAGTACCGGCTCGAAAAGGGCAAAATAGTGCTGCGCATCAACCCCAAGTACTACCGCCCCACGGAGGTGGAGCTGCTCATTGGCGACCCAAGCAAGGCAAAAAAGCAGCTGGGCTGGCAGCCGGAGTACGACCTACAGGCGCTGGTGAAGGACATGATGGCGAGCGACGTTGCCCTCTTTAAGCGCGATAAATACCTGCTTCAGGGCGGGCACAAAATCCTCAACCAGCACGAGTAGCCGGTTGCAACAACGCTAATCAGCATAAGCATCATGGAAAAGAACGCAAAAATATACGTCGCCGGACACAACGGAATGGTGGGCTCGGCGCTCGTGCGGAGGCTGCAGCAAGACGGCTACGAAAGCTTTGTGCTGCGCTCGTCGGGGCAGCTCGACCTGCGCAACCAGCAGGCAGTGGCCGATTTCTTTGCGCAGGAGCGACCGGAGTACGTTTTTCTCGCCGCCGCAAAGGTGGGCGGCATCGTGGCAAACAACACCTACCGCGCCGAGTTTATCTACGATAACCTCATCATGGAGGCAAACGTTATCCACCAAAGTTACCGGCACGGCGTAAAGAAGCTGATGTTTCTCGGCTCCTCGTGCATCTACCCCAAGCTGGCGCCCCAGCCGCTCAGGGAGGAGTACCTGCTCACGGGCGAGCTGGAGCCAACCAACGAGCCCTACGCCATTGCAAAAATTGCCGGCATAAAGCTGTGCGACGCGTATCGGGCGCAGTACGGGTGCAACTTTATCAGCGTTATGCCGACCAACCTGTACGGCGCCAACGACAGCTACGACTTGGAAAAATCGCACGTGCTGCCGGCGCTGATACGCAAAATGCAGCTGGGGAAATATCTGGAGGAGGACGACTGGAGCAGCCTCCGCTCCAACCTCGACAGCAACCCCATTGAGCGCGTTAGCGGCAAGCGCAGCGACCACGACATACGCAGCATACTTGCCAAGTACGGTATTCAGCGCAGCAGCGGCGGCGGCGTGCAGGTAACGCTGTGGGGAACGGGTGCGCCCCTGCGCGAGTTCCTGCACGTTGACGACCTCGCCGACGCCTGCGTTTTCCTGATGAAGACCTACAGCGAGGCTGGGTTGGTAAACATTGGCTGCGGCAAGGACGTTTCCATCCGAGAGCTGGCCGAGCTGGTGAAAGAGCTGGTGGGCTACCGCGGCGCCATTGTGTGGGACGCCTCCAAGCCCGACGGCACGCCGCGCAAGCTCATGAGCGTAGAAAAGCTCACGCAGCTTGGATGGACAGCCAAAATAGGGCTAAGGGAGGGAATAAAAAACACCCTGTGAAAAATTAAACCGAAAAGCTTCTGAAGTTGATTACCCCGTTTTCGGGCGTATCAATGTCTGTTTCCCCATCGTAAATTACCTG